>NZ_JBHXNW010000024.1:62959-75150 GCF_042717365.1 Streptomyces sp. NPDC058534 | reverse complement strand
TGTCGGACCCGGCCCTCCCGTATGTCTGTCTGCCGGGACCTCAGATGATCTGCTCCGTCGCCGGGTTCGAACTGCTCGGCGTTCCCGTGCCGGTGCCGCTCTGCGAGGCGGTCGGGGTGCCGACGGGGGAGCTGGCGGCGGTGGGCGTGGTGGTATCGCTGGCGCTGTTGGAGACAGGTGGTTCGGTAGACGGCGATCCCGAGCCACCCGGGCTGGTGCTGGGGTCCGTGGGCTCGGGGGCGGTCTCCGATTCGGAGTCGCTCGGTTCCGGCGAGGACGGAGGGTCGGACGGCTCGTTGGAGGTGGGCGGCTTGGACGACGAAGTCGGGTCGTCCGGCTTGTCCGAGTCACTCGGGTCGCCGGAGCCCGGGTCACCGGGCTCCGCCGAATCGCTCGCGCCCTGCGATGGCCGCCCCGACTCGGACGGGGTCGGGGCGTCCGGTGTGCCGGAGTCGCTCGGCCGGCCGGTGGTGTCCGGTCCCTGCCCGTCGTCGGACGGCCGGTCCGCGCCGAGGCCTCCGTCGTCGATGCCCTGGCTGGCCGACGGATTGACGCCGACCTCGTTGGAGGGGTCGCCCGCGTCGTTCTCGGAGGTGGCGCCGAGGGTGACGACCGTGCCGAGCACGGCGACGAGCAGCGCGCCCGCGCCGGCGGCCACCAGGTTGCGCCGTGCGAAGCCCTTGATGCCGCTGCCGACGGTGCGGGACGGCTCCTCGGCCCACTCGCGGCTGGTGACCAGGGTCGGGGACTGCGGAGGCGGCTGGAGCGGCGGGAAGGGTGCGGGGACGCCCGCGGACGGCGACGCCGACTCCTCGTGCCGGGCGTCGGGCACCTCCTCCCCCGCCGTCGGGCCGAGTCCGGCGCCGGCGACGCCGAGTCCGGCGGCGGCCCCCATGGCACCGAAGGCGCCCGCGCCGCTGCCCAGGCCGGGGGTGTCCCCGGTCCGGTCGGCGACCAGGGCGAGGGCGCGGCGGCCGGCGACGGCGCCGTGCTTGTCGGAGAGCGCGCCGCGCAGCCCGATGGAGGCCTCCAGCTCGGCGCGGGCCCGGTCGAGCTGGTCCTCGCAGAGGGCGAGGACGCCGAGTTCGTGGTGGAAGTAGGCCTGTTCGGCGACGTTCCCGGCGAGCCGGGAGGCCTCGGTGCCGGCTCGCAGGGCCCGCTCCCAGGCGCTCCAGTGCAGCCCGGCGGCGAACGCGGGCGCCGCGGTGCGGGCCAGCTGGACGGCGGGGCTCTCCTCGTCGTCCGCGGTCCGGGTGGTCGTCGGCACCAGCACGGCGAGGGCGGCCAGGACGGCGTCGGCCTCGGCGCAGACCCGCTCCGGGGTGACCGAGGGGTGCCCGGTCCACCAGGCGTAGTGCTGGGCGGCGGCCAGTGCGCGGGCCCCTACGCCGTCGGTGTAGCCGGCGCTCTCCAGCTGGGTGAGCACCCCGGCGGCCAGCCGGTAGCGGGGGCCGACCGGCGAGACCAGTCCGCAGTCGGCCAGCTCGCCGAGGGCGGCGTCCGCGTGGGTGTCGCCGACCAGCGCGGGCAGATGCGCCTGGTGCGGCAGCTCGCCGCCGAGCGCGACGGCGAACTCCAGGGTGGCGCGGGCCGAGGCGCTCAGCCGGGAGGCGAGCAGCGGCGCGGGCGCGGCGGCCTCGCCGAGGGACGGCAGGGGCGACACGTCGTCGGCCTCGGCGGCGTCGTAGGGCGTGTCGTCGTCGGGCGTGTCGTCGTAGGGCGTGTCGTCGTCGGCCGGGCGGGCGTCGGCGAAGACGCCGAACTCGTCCACCGCGCCGGCGCCGGCCCGCAGCCGGTCACGGCGGCGCAGCAGGGCGCCGGCCTGGACGAAGCGCAGGGGCAGGCCCTCGGACTCGAACCAGAGGTCGCCGGCCCAGTTGGCCTCCTCCTCGGTGAGCGTGCGGCCGGCGGCGCGCTCCAGCAGCTCGACGCCGTCCGAGCGGTCCAGGCCGGTGAGGAAGACCTCCTCGACGGCCGAGTCGGCGGAGGGGGCGGGCACGTCCGGGGTGGCGCCGATGAGGAAGGCGCACTCGGGGGTGGCCTCCAGCAGTTCGTCGAGGGCGGTGCCGCCGAACTCGATGTCGTCCAGGACGACGACGGCGCCGACCGCGCGCAGGTGCCCGAGCAGTTCCCCGCGGCCGGGTCGGTGCAGGGGCGCGCGGTGGACGGCGTAGAAGAGGTCGTGGAGCAGGTCGTCGGCGGTGCGGTGGAAGCCGTTCAGGCGGACGACGCCGTCGGGCGCGAGGCCGGCGCAGTCCTCGGCGACGAGGTCGAGGAGGCTGGTGCGGCCGGAGCCGCCGGGGCCGGTGAGGCGGACGGAACGGCCGCGGGCGAGCAGCCGTACGAGGCGTTCGCGCTCGTCCTCGCGGGCCAGCAGTCCCAGCACGGTCCGGGTGGGGCCCGGCGGGACGGGCGGCAGGGCGGCGCGGGCCGTCTCCGCGCGTTCGGCCGCGGTGAGCTTCTCCGGGCGGGCGGGCCGTTCGGCGGGCGGGCAGACCTCGATCTCGCTGCCGTCGACGGGGTTGACGGTGAGCAGGAAGTCGCCGGAGACGAGCTGCACCGTGCGGGCGAGCGCGGGCTGTCCGAAGTCGGAGGTGAGGGGGTCCCTGGGAGGGCGCGGGCGCGGCGTGTCGCCGTCGTGGCCGTACTCCTCGGGTCCCCGGCTGTTCGGGTCCATCGGTTCAAGCCCCCCAAAAGCGTCGTGTGCAGGGCCCCGGTCGGGACCACCCTCCCGGCCTTGCCGCACACCGCGCTGTCGCTTCTGGTCCGGTCCCGCCGATGGGTTCGCGAAAGTGCGGGCAGCCAGACCCTAAACCTTCGCTCAGTATCTCCGACAGCCCGGGGTACCGACCCGCCCGAGACGTCACGGTCTCGTGAGGATTGCGTGCGTCGGGCACGGGACGTCACACCCTGGGCAGGGTCTCCACGCCGATGCCGCCCTCGATGGCCAGGATCCGGTGCAGCCTGGTGGCCACCAGCAGGCGCTGCATCTGCGGTGGTACCCCGCGCAGCACCAGCCGCCGGCCGCAGCGGCCGGCCCGCCGGTGGGCCCCCATGATCACGCCGAGTCCGGTGGCGTCCCAGGAGTCCAGTTCTGACAGGTCGAGCACCAGGTCGCCGACTCCGTCGTCGACGGCCGAGTGCAGGACCGTACGGGCGTCCGCCGCGCTGCGGACGTCGAGGCGGCCCCCGACGACCAGCTCGACGTGGTCGCCCCTGATGTGCATATGCGCTCCCCGGCGTGCGTCCTTGTTCGTCTCTTCGATTCTTCGACGTGGTCTCTCGGCGGTATCAGGTGTTGCACCCTCTGACTGGCCGGAACGACCGGAGGTTGCCGCCCGTAAGCGAACCGATACCGAATTCACCCCGGCGTGTGATGTCTCCCGGGGCCGATGGGACTTCAGTGCTTGTAGAAGCCCTGCCCGCTCTTGCGGCCGATGTCACCGGCGTCCACCATCCGGCGCATCAGCTCCGGCGGGGCGAACTTCTCGTCCTGGGACTCGGTGTAGATGTTGCCGGTGGCGTGCAGCAGGATGTCGACGCCGGTCATGTCGGCGGTGGCCAGCGGCCCCATAGCGTGGCCGAAGCCCAGCTTGCAGGCGAGGTCGATGTCCTCGGCGGTGGCGACGCCCGACTCGTACAGCTTCGCGGCCTCGACGACGAGGGCGGAGATGAGGCGGGTGGTCACGAAGCCGGCGACGTCGCGGTTGACGACGATGCAGGTCTTGCCGGTGGACTCGGCGAACTCACGTGCGGTGGCGAGCGTTTCGTCGCTGGTCTTGTAGCCGCGCACCAGTTCGCACAGCTGCATCATGGGGACCGGCGAGAAGAAGTGGGTGCCGACGACCCGTTCGGGGCGTTCCGTCACGGCCGCGATCTTGGTGATCGGGATGGCGGAGGTGTTGGACGCGAGGATCGCCCCGTCCTTCACCAGCTTGTCGAGCGCACGGAAGATCTCGTGCTTGACCTCGAGCTTCTCGAAGACGGCCTCCACGACCACGTCCGCGTCCGCGGCGGCGTCCATGTCGGTGGTCGCGGTGAGCCGCGCGAGGGCGGCCTCGGCGTCCTCGGCCGCGAGCTTCCCCTTGGCGACGAACCTGTCGTACGAGGTACGGATGGAGTCCGTGCCGCGCCGCAGCGCCTCGTCGGTGACGTCCCGCAGGACGACGTCCCAGCCCGCCTGTGCGGCGACCTGGGCGATGCCGGACCCCATGAGGCCGGCTCCGATGACGGCGAGCTTCCGTGCCACTGTGCGACTCCCCTGATACAAGCTGTCCTTGGTCTCTCGGCCGGAGATTAGCGGGCGTGAGGGGCTGTGTGACCGGTTAGTAACGCGCGTCACGTCTCACATGACGGACATCACACCGACGTGTGCCATTCGGGTGTCACTCCGCGCCTCGTACGGCGTAGTTGAGCACCTTCGCACTCAACAGCTCCTCCATCTCGTCCAGGAGCAGGAGCATCTCGCGGGAGACCTCGGACGGTTTGCCCCCGGCGACCATGCGCTGGCCGATACCCGTCATCACGGTGCCGTGCAGCCAGTTGATCTGACCGGCCATCAGGGCGGGCAGCGGATCGTCGGGTTCGGCGCCGGTCTCCTCCCTGAGGGTCACCTCCAGGTTGACGAGGACCTCCTGGCCGATGGCCCACATCCTGGACCGCAGGGCGGGCGACTCGTGCACGACCTTCATGAATCCGGCGTATCCGTCCATCAGGCCCACGCGCGGGGAGACCGACTCGACCTCGTCGCGCAGCTCGCGCAGGACGGCGTACGCGGCGGACTCGCCGTCGCGACGGCCCCGCACCCAGCGCGACAGCCGGTCGATCACGCCCTTGGAGCGGTCGAGGAACAGGTCCTCCTTGGCCGGGAAGTAGTTGTAGACGGTGTTCACGGAGACGTTCGCGGCCTCCGCGACCTCGGCGACCGTCACCGCCTCGAAGCCGCGCTCCAGGAACAGCCCCGTGGCGACATCCGAGAGGTACTGCCGGGTCTGCCGCTTCTTCCGTTCCCTGAGTCCCTCGGCCATGCCCCCATCCTAGGCTTCGCTGGTGCTGGTAGAAAATTGGGGACGTTGCAAAATTTAAGTGACTCTGTTTTTCTGGGACGCATGGCAATCATCAGTACGGCCGGCCTGGCCCGGACCTTCACGACCAGGCGCGGCCCGGTCGAGGCGGTGCGCGGCATCGACCTGACCGTCCGCGCGGGCGAGATCCTCGGCTTCGTGGGCCCCAACGGCGCCGGCAAGACCACCACCCTGCGGATGCTCACGACGCTGCTCGCCCCCACCGGCGGCGCGGCCACCGTCGCCGGCCACGACCTGGCGACCGACCCCGCGGGGGTGCGCCGGGCGTGCGGGTACGTGGCGCAGTCGGGCGGGGTGGACACGCAGATCACCGTGCGGGAGGAGCTGGTCACCCAGGGCCGCCTGTACCGGCTGCCGCGGGCGCGGGCCGAGGAGCGCGCGGACGAACTCGCCCGCGACCTGGACCTCACCGGGCTGCTCGACCGCAAGTGCGGCGCGCTCTCCGGCGGTCAGCGGCGTCGGCTGGACATCGCGATGGCGCTCACGCACCGCCCGAAGGTCCTCTTCCTGGACGAGCCGACCACCGGCCTCGACCCGGGCAGCCGCGCCGATCTGTGGGACCTGGTGCGGCGGCTGCGCGACGAGCAGGGCACGACGGTCTTCCTCACCACCCACTACCTCGACGAGGCCGACGCGCTCTCCGACCGGCTGGTCGTCGTGGACGGCGGAGTGGTGGTCGCCGAGGGCACTCCGGCCGCCCTGAAGCTGGAGTACGGCGGCGCGGTCGACGCCCCGCTCCACGACACCTTCCTCGCCATCACCGGCCGCGGCGCCGCGCCCTCCGACGCCGCGCCCGTGGCCGTATAGAACCCCGAAGCAGCCGTACAAGACCCCGAGATCCGAGGCTGACCGATGCTGTTCCACGACACCGCGCTCATCTACGGCCGCTATCTGCGCCAGTCCCTGCGCTCCCGCTTCGCGCTGCTGTTCGGCGTTCTGATGCCGCTGCTGTACCTGCTCTTCTTCGGCCCGCTGCTGACCGATCTGCCGCTCGGCGGGCGGGGCAGTTCCTGGCAGGTGCTCGTCCCCGGCCTGCTGCTCCAGCTCGGGCTGTTCGGTGCCTCCTTCGCCGGCTTCTCGGTCATCATCGAGAACGGTCAGGGCGTGGTCGAGCGCATGCGCGTCACTCCGGTCAGCCGGCTGGCGCTGCTGCTCGGCCGGGTGCTGCGGGACGCCACGGTCTTCGCCTTCCAGGCGGTACTGCTGGTGCTGGCGGCCGTGGTGATGGGCCTGCGGGCGCCGCTGCCCGGCGTACTCATCGGCTTCGCGTTCGTCGCCCTGCTCACGGTGTCGCTGGCGTCGCTGTCGTACGCGCTGGCGATGAGGGTCCGCACGCCGCAGGAGTTCGGGCCCACCGTCAACGCGCTGACGATGCCGTCGATGCTGCTGTCCGGGCTGATGCTGCCGATGACCCTGGGCCCGGGGTGGCTGGACGTGCTGTCGCACCTGATGCCGTTCCGCTATCTGGTCGACGCGGTACGGGACGCCTACGTCGGCAGCTACGCGACGGCGCACATGCTGTACGGCACGCTGGTGGCGCTCGCGTTCACCGCACTGGCCGTGACGGTGGGCACACGCGTGTTCCGTACCGCCGGTGCGTAACTAGGCTGGCCTCATGGTCAACCTGACGCGCATCTACACCCGGACCGGCGACCAGGGCACCACCGCCCTCGGTGACATGAGCCGGGTCCCCAAGACCGACCTCAGGATCTCCGCGTACGCCGACGCCAACGAGGCGAACGCGGTGATCGGCACGGCCATCGCCCTGGGCGGCCTGCACGAGGACGTCGTCAAGGTTCTCGTCCGCGTCCAGAACGACCTGTTCGACGTGGGCGCGGACCTGTCGACGCCAGTGGTGGAAAACCCGGAGTTCCCGCCGCTCAGGGTCGAGCAGTTCTACGTCGACAAGCTGGAGGCGGACTGCGACCGCTTCCTCGCCGAGGTGGAGAAGCTCCGCTCCTTCATCCTGCCCGGCGGCACGCCGGGCGCGGCGCTGCTGCACCAGGCGTGCACGGTGGTCCGGCGGGCCGAGCGCTCGACCTGGTCGGCGCTGGAGGCCCACGGCGAGACCATGAACCCGCTCACCGCGACCTACCTCAACCGCCTGTCCGACCTCCTGTTCATCCTGGCCCGCGTGGCCAACAAGGAGGTCGGGGACGTGCTGTGGGTGCCGGGCGGGGAGCGCTAGACGCTCCGCTGGGTGTGGCGGGGGTGCCGTCGTTCGTCTGCGGCTGCGTCGTGGCTGGTCGCGCAGTTCCCCGCGCCCCTTGGGCGGCGTCCTTGCCGGCCTCGGTCGACTACGTACGCGCCGACCGGAACAGGCCCCACAGGGTCTGCGCGCCGCCGAAGCACATCATCGCGACCCCGACCTTGGTCAGGGACACGACGGGGAGTTCCACTCCCCCGGTGAACAGCCACAGGGCGAGGCCGACCAGCAGGGTGGCGCTCCCCTCCCACACGTTCCGCTCCGGCCGCTGCCTCACCGGCCAACCCCTTCCTTCTCCCGCTCCGAGCCCGCCGAGGCCTTCTTCGGCCAGATCGCGTAGGTCAGCGCGATCAGGCCGTGGATGCCGGCCGTGCGCCAGGCCGTGTACTGCCAGCTCTCCAGGGACGTGGTGCGGCTGGGGTCGCCGACGTACCACATGGCGATCTGGAGCAGCCCGGTCGCCACCGCGGCGGCGAGCAGCGTGCCGAGCCACACCCTGCCCTCGTGCCGGGCGCGCGCCATGCCGTGGCGCGGCGGTCCGGCCGGCTTCGGCGCCCCGCCGATCCGGTGGGCGGCGTGGCCGTCGAGCCACTTCACGGTGCGGTGGCCGTGACCGACGGTGTAGCCGATGTACAGGGCCGCGAGGCCGTGCTTCCAGCTCGGGTCGGCGCCGTTCTTGAGGTCCAGCGCGGTGACCACCAGCAGCACGACCTCCAGCAGCGGCTCGCACAGCAGCAGCGCCATGCCCGTGCGCGGCATCCGCAGCAGATAGCGGACGGACAGCCCGGCCGCCAGCAGCACCCAGAAGCCGATCTCGCAGACGATGATCAGGGTGACGATCACGGTTCGCTCCTCTCGATCGCCCTTCCAGGCTCCCGTGCCGCACGCCCGGGATCGTCGTCGCCGGTGACGAACCTCCGGTACATCGAAAGATGGAGTGCGGGACCCTTCCCGGGCATCAGGCGGGCGGGCCCCGGGCCGTGTTGGATGGTGGCATGGCCGTACGACTCCCCCGCCCGCGCCGCTTCGACTGCTACGTCGCCGCGGCCGGACTGCTCGGCGGGCTGCTGCTGTGGGGCATCGGGCTGGGCGTGCGGCCGGCCGACGAACCGGTCGTGCTGTTCGACGGCAAGTGGCCGCTGCTGGTCCCGCTCGCGGTCATGGCGGCCTGCGAACTGCTGCGCCGGGCCGCTCCACGCACCGGCCTGCTGATCGGCACCGCCGCGCTGATCGGCGACACACTCACCCAGGGCAGCCTCGTCACGGTGATCATGTACACCGACGTGATGTACGCCGCCGTGCTCTACGGCCCGCCCGCCTCGGCCCGCCGCATCCCCTGGATCACCGGGCTGCTCACGGTGGCCGGAACCATCGTGCCGTTCGCCCTGTGGCGGGTGCCCGAGGCGCTGCTGATCGGGGTCGCCGTCGGGATCGTCTCCTTCGCCCCCGCCTCCACCGGCCTGATCGTGCGCAACCACCGCGAGGCCGCCGACGCCGCCCTGCTGCGTGCCGAGCAGACCGCGCTGCTGGCCGAGATGGACCGGGTCCAGGCGGTGACCGCGGAACGTTCCCGGATGGCCCGCGAGCTGCACGACATGGTCGCGGGCCACCTCTCCGCGATCGCCATCCACTCCACCGCCGCGCTCTCCCTGGACGACCCGGCCACCACCCGGCAGGCGCTCGGCGTGATCCGCGAAAACAGCGTGGAGGGGCTGGCCGAGATGCGCCGCCTGATCGGCATCCTGCGGGACGACGGCGAGGACACCGAGCCGGCCGCCGCACCCACCCTCGACGGACTCGGCGCGCTCGTCGACGGCGCCCGCGCCAACGGCCTCGACGTCACGCTGCACGCGGCCCCCGGCGAGAACCTGCCCGCGCCGGTCGAGCTGGCCGCGTACCGGATCGTGCAGGAGTCGCTCACCAACGCTCTCAAGCACGCCTCGCCGGGGACGGTCCTGGTCCGACTCACCCGCGACGACACGGCCCTGCGGGTGCGCGTGACCAGCCCCTACGGCGGCCGGGACACACCCCGCGCACCCGGTTCCGGCGCCGGTCTGGTCGGCATGCGGGAGCGGGCCGCACTGCTGCGCGGCAGCTTCGAGGCCGGGGCGGTGGCGCACCCAGAGTCGCCGGGCGGCAAGATCTGGGCGGTGTGCGCCGTCCTGCCCCTGACCGAAGGAGACCTGGCATGATCCGCGTCGTCGTCGCCGAGGACCAGTCCGCCGTCCGCGCGGGACTGGTGCTGATCCTCGGCAGCGCACCCGACATCGAGGTCGTCGGGGAGGCCGCGGACGGCGAGCGGGCGGTGGCGCTGGCCCGGGAGCTGCGCCCCGACCTGGTGCTGATGGACGTTCAGATGCCGCGCCTCGACGGTGTGTCGGCGACCGCGATGGTGGTCGGCGAGGGCCTGGCCGACGTGCTGGTGCTGACCACCTTCGACCTGGACGAGTACGTCTTCGGGGCGCTGCGGGCGGGAGCCGCCGGGTTCCTGCTGAAGAACACGGAGGCCAAGGACCTGCTCACCGCCGTGCGCACGGTGGCGGCCGGCGAGGGCATCGTCGCCCCGGCCGTCACCCGGCGCCTGATCGCTGAGTTCGCCGCGAAGCCGGTGCGGGAACCGGCCGCCGATCCGGCGGTGCTGCGGGAGCTGACCCGGCGGGAGCGCGAGGTGCTGTCCTGCCTCGGCGAGGGCCTGCCCAACGCCGCGATCGCCGAGCGACTCGACATGGCGGAGGCTACGGTGAAGACGCACGTCAGCCGCCTGCTGGGGAAGCTGTCGCTGCGCAGCCGCGTGCAAGCCGCAGTGCTAGCACAGGAGTTGGGGATCTAGTTCTCGCTCCCGTTCCGAGCCGGCCAACGCTTCAACCGCGGAACGCAGCACTGGTCCAGACCTATTGACCTAAGGTCCAGACCTTTCTATTCTCACGGCACTGTGGACATGAGGCTCAGTCATGGCCACAACACAACCTCACATAAGGAGGCGCAGCATGCGCTTCAGACACAGAGTCGCGGCACTCGTCGCGTGTCTGTCACTCCCGCTGGCCGGACTGGTCGGGATGGCGAGTCCGGCCCAGGCCGCGACGAGTGCCACGGCCACCTTCGCCAAGACCTCGGACTGGGGTACGGGGTTCGGCGGCAACTGGACGGTGAAGAACACCGGTACCACGACCCTCAACTCCTGGACCGTCGAGTGGGACTTCCCCTCCGGCACCAAGGTCACCTCCGCCTGGGACGCCACGGTCACCAACTCCGGCGACCACTGGACCGCCAAGAACGTCAACTGGAACGGGACGCTCGCCCCCGGCGCCTCGGTCTCCTTCGGCTTCAACGGCAGCGGCCCCGGCTCCCCGTCCAACTGCAAGCTCAACGGCGGCAGCTGCGACGGCGGCTCCGTCCCCGGTGACGCCGCCCCCTCCGCGCCCGGCACGCCCACCGCCTCGGACATCACCGACACCTCGGTGAAACTGTCCTGGTCGGCAGCGACCGACGACAAGGGCGTCAAGAACTACGACGTCCTGCGCGACGGCGCCAAGGTCGCCACCGTCACCGGCACCACCTACACCAACACCGGCCTGACCAAGGGCACCGACTACTCGTACACGGTCCAGGCCCGCGACACCGCCGACCAGACCGGCCCGGTCAGCGGCGCGGTCGCCGTCCGCACCACCGGCGGCGGAGGCGGCAACCCGGACCCCGGCGCCGAGATCAAGATGGGGTACTTCACCAACTGGGGCGTCTACGGGCGCAACTACCACGTGAAGAACCTGGTCACCTCCGGCTCCGCCGAGAAGATCACGCACATCAACTACGCCTTCGGCAACGTCCAGGGCGGCAAGTGCACCATCGGTGACGCCTACGCCGACTACGACAAGGCGTACACCGCCGACCAGTCCGTCGACGGCAAGGCCGACACCTGGGACCAGCCCCTGCGCGGCAACTTCAACCAACTGCGCAAGCTGAAGGCGGAGTACCCGCACATCAAGGTGCTGTGGTCCTTCGGCGGCTGGACCTGGTCCGGCGGCTTCCCCGACGCCGTGAAGAACCCGGCCGCCTTCGCGAAGTCCTGCCACGACCTGGTCGAGGACCCGCGCTGGGCCGACGTCTTCGACGGCATCGACCTGGACTGGGAGTACCCGAACGCCTGCGGACTGAGCTGTGACACCACCAGCGGCCCGAACGCCTTCAGCGGCATGATGAAGGCCATGCGCGCCGAGTTCGGCCAGGACTACCTGGTCACCGCGGCCGTCACCGCCGACGCCTCCGACGGCGGCAAGATCGAGGCCGCCGACTACGGCGCCGCCGCGCCGTACATCGACTGGTACAACGTGATGACGTACGACTTCTTCGGCGCCTGGGCGAAGAACGGCCCGACCGCTCCGCACTCGCCGCTGACCTCGTACCCCGGCATCCCGCAGCAGGGCTTCAACTCCGCCGAGGCCATCGCGAAGTTCAGGGCGACGGGCGTACCGGCCGACAAGCTGCTCCTCGGCATCGGCTTCTACGGCCGCGGCTGGACCGGCGTCACGCAGTCCGCGCCCGGCGGAACGGCGACCGGCCCGGCGACCGGCACGTACGAGGCGGGCATCGAGGACTACAAGGTCCTCAAGAACAGCTGCCCCGCCACCGGCACCGTCGCCGGCACCGCGTACGCCCACTGCGGAAGCAACTGGTGGTCCTACGACACCCCGGCCACCGTCAAGTCGAAGATGGACTGGGCCGAGCAGCAGAAGCTCGGCGGCGCCTTCTTCTGGGAGTTCAGCGGCGACACCGCGAACGGCGAGCTGGTGACCGCCATCGACAGCGGCCTCAAGTAACGAACACCCCTAAGCGACATTGACGCTCCCCCAGACTTCGTCCGGGGGGACCCCCACCCAGCGAGTGAATGTGGCTACGCCACATTC
>NZ_JBHXNW010000024.1:0-62949 GCF_042717365.1 Streptomyces sp. NPDC058534 | reverse complement strand
CGCCACTACAGCCTCATAGATTTTTTCTTTTTTTTGGGTGGTTGTGTTTTTTTTTTTATCCGCCCCCCCCCCCCCTTCCGTTTTTGTCTTTCTCCCCCCCCACCAACCCCCCCCCTGTCCGGGCGGGGCTGCCTCCAGCCACGCGAGGAATCCGGTCAGCGCGTCTTCACTCATCGCCAGTTCGAGCCGTGTGCCCCGGTGCAGACAGGCCAGGACCACGGCGTCGGAGAGCAACGCCAGCTCCTCCTCGCCGTCGGGCACCCGGCGGCCGGCCACCTCGATCGCGGAGCGCTCCAGTACGCGACGGGGGCGCATGGAGTACGAGAAGACGCGGTACCACTCGACCCGGTCGCCGTTGTAGCGGGCGACACCGTAGGACCAGCCCTTGCCGCCGGTGTCACCCTCCTTGGGTGCGTCCCAGCGCAGGGAACAGTCGAACGTGCCGCCCGACCGCTGGATCAGCCGGCGGCGCAGACCGAAGACGAAGAGCCCGATCACCACCAGGGCGACGACAATTCCGCACACAGTCAGAGCGAGGGCCATCGACACCGACCTCCTCGTCTCCTAGGTAACGGAACGGAAAAAACACCCGGATCTGCCTCAGCCGCGGCCGGGTCCGGATGGCTCCGGTCCCAGCCGCGGCTGAGTCACGTCATAGCACAGCGCCGTCGATCAGCGCCCCGCCGCCGCGCGCAGTCGGACGTCCGCGCGACGCTCGGCGTGGGCGTCGCCCTCCGCCTTCGCGCGCTCGAGCTCCCGCTCCGCACGCTGGACGTCGATCTCGTCCGACAGCTCGGCGATCTCGGCCAGCAGGGACAGCTTGTTGTCGGCGAACGAGATGAAACCGCCGTGCACCGCGGCGACGACCGTCCCACCGTCACTCGTACGAATGGTCACCGGGCCCGACTCCAGCACACCGAGCAGCGGCTGGTGACCGGGCATGACGCCGATGTCGCCGGACGTGGTGCGCGCGACGACCAGGGTGGCCTCGCCGGACCAGACCTCTCGGTCGGCCGCGACCAGCGCGACGTGCAGATCAGCAGCCAAGGTGGCTCCTCGGGTCACCACCCGGCGGGAGAGCCGGGTGTTGGTTACAAGTCTAAGGGGCGTGACGGAGGGGGCGGGACGCGCCCGCCCCCTCCGGTGTGAGCCGTGGGGCTCACCACGAGCGCGAGGCTCAGGAGACGCCCAGCTCCTTCGCGTTCTTCTTCAGGTCCTCGATGCCACCGCACATGAAGAACGCCTGCTCCGGGAAGTGGTCGTACTCGCCGTCGCAGATCGCGTTGAACGCGGTGATCGACTCGTCCAGCGGCACGTCCGAACCGTCCACGCCGGTGAACTGCTTGGCGACGTGGGTGTTCTGGGACAGGAAGCGCTCCACGCGACGGGCACGCTGGACGACCAGCTTGTCCTCCTCGCCGAGCTCGTCGATACCGAGGATCGCGATGATGTCCTGCAGGTCCTTGTACTTCTGCAGGATGTTCTTCACGCGCATCGCGGCCTGGTAGTGGTCCGCCGCGATGTACCGCGGGTCGAGGATGCGGGACGTCGAGTCCAGCGGGTCCACGGCCGGGTAGATGCCCTTCTCGGAGATCGGACGGGAAAGCACCGTCGTCGCGTCGAGGTGGGCGAAGGTGGTGGCCGGGGCCGGGTCGGTCAGGTCGTCCGCGGGGACGTAGATCGCCTGCATCGAGGTGATCGAGTGACCACGGGTCGAGGTGATGCGCTCCTGGAGGAGACCCATCTCGTCGGCCAGGTTCGGCTGGTAGCCCACCGCGGAGGGCATGCGGCCGAGCAGGGTCGACACCTCGGAACCCGCCTGGGTGAAGCGGAAGATGTTGTCGATGAAGAACAGCACGTCCTGCTTCTGGACGTCACGGAAGTACTCGGCCATGGTCAGGCCGGCCAGCGCGACGCGCAGACGGGTGCCCGGCGGCTCGTCCATCTGACCGAAGACAAGGGCGGTCTTGTCGATGACGCCGGACTCGCTCATCTCGTCGATGAGGTCGTTGCCCTCACGGGTGCGCTCACCGACGCCGGCGAACACGGAGACACCGTCGTGGTTGTTGGCGACGCGGTAGATCATCTCCTGGATGAGCACCGTCTTGCCCACGCCGGCACCGCCGAACAGACCGATCTTGCCGCCCTTGACGTACGGGGTCAGCAGGTCGATGACCTTGACGCCGGTCTCGAACATCTCGGTCTTCGACTCGAGCTCGTCGAAGTTGGGCGCCTTGCGGTGGATCGGCCAGCGCTCACCCGTGTACTGCTCGTCGACGTTCAGCACCTCACCGAGGGTGTTGAACACCTTGCCCTTGGTGAAGTCGCCGACGGGGACGGAGATGGCCGAACCCGTGTCGGTCACCGGGGCCTGGCGGACCAGACCGTCGGTGGGCTGCATCGAGATGGTGCGGACCAGGCCGTCACCCAGGTGCTGGGCGACCTCCAGGGTCAGCGTCTTGAGCTCACCCTCCTTGGCCGGGTCGGCGACCTCGACGTGCAGCGCGTTGTAGATGTCCGGCATCGCGTCGACGGGGAACTCCACGTCGACGACCGGGCCGATGACGCGCGCGACGCGGCCGGTGGCCACGCCCGACGCAGCGGTCGGCTCAACAGTGGTGGTCATTAGTTGTCACTCCCCGCGGTCGCGTCGGCCAGGGCGCTGGCGCCACCGACGATCTCGCTGATTTCCTGGGTGATTTCGGCCTGGCGGGCCGCGTTGGCAAGACGGGAGAGCGTGTTGATCAGCTCACCCGCGTTGTCGGTGGCCGACTTCATCGCGCGCCGCGTGGCGGCGTGCTTGGAGGCGGCCGACTGGAGCAGCGCGTTGTAGATGCGGCTCTCCACGTAGCGGGGCAGCAGGGCGTCGAGGACGTCCTCCGCCGACGGCTCGAAGTCGTAGAGCGGAAGGATCTCGTCCTTCGCCTTGGACTCCTGCGCGACCTCTTCGAGGCTCAGCGGCAGCAGCCGGGAGTCGACCGCCGTCTGCGTCATCATCGAGACGAACTCGGTGTAGACGATGTGGAGCTCGTCCACGCCGCCCTCCGCCGTCTCGTTCTCGATGGCCTCGATCAGCGGCGCCGCGACCTTCTTGGCGTCCGCGTACGAGGGCTCGTCGGTGAAGCCCGAGAACGACTCCGCGACCTTGCGCTCACGGAAGTTGTAGTGGGCGAGACCGCGGCGGCCGACGATGTAGGTGTCGACCTCCCTGCCCTCGCGCTCGAGGCGCTCGGTGAGCCGCTCCGCCGCCTTGATGGCGTTGGAGTTGAAGGCGCCGGCCAGACCGCGGTCGCTCGTGAGGAGCAGGACCGCGGCACGGGTCGGGTTCTCCGCCTCCGTGGTGAGCGGGTGCTTCGTGTTCGACCCGGTACCGACCGCCGTGACCGCGCGGGTGAGTTCCTGCGCGTACGGCGTGGAGGCCGCCACCTTGCGCTGCGCCTTGACGACGCGCGAGGCGGCGATCATCTCCATCGCCTTGGTGATCTTCTTGGTCGCGGTGACGGATCGGATGCGACGCTTGTAGACCCGGAGCTGGGCTCCCATGAGTCAGGTCCCTTCCTTACGTCACTTGGCGGCGGACGGGGCGTCCTCGCCGAGCAGCCTGCCGTCCGAGGTCTCGAACTGCTTCTTGAACGACGTGATCGCCTCGGCGATGGCCTGCAGGGTGTCGTCGGACATCTTGCCGCCCTCCTTGATGGAGGTCATGAGGCCCTGCTCCTGGCGGTGCAGGTACTCGAGCAGCTCCTTCTCGAAGCGGCTGATGTCGGCGACGGGCACCTCGTCCATCTTGCCGGTGGTGCCGGCCCAGACGGAGACGACCTGGTCCTCGGTGGCCATCGGCTGGTACTGGTTCTGCTTCAGCAGCTCGACCATGCGCTGACCGCGCTCCAGCTGCGACTTCGACGCGGCGTCCAGGTCGGAACCGAAGGCGGCGAACGCCTCCAGCTCGCGGAACTGGGCCAGGTCGACGCGGAGCCGGCCGGAGACCTGCTTCATGGCCTTGTGCTGGGCGGAGCCACCGACGCGGGAGACCGAGATACCGACGTTCAGGGCCGGACGCTGACCGGCGTTGAACAGGTCGGACTCCAGGAAGCACTGGCCGTCGGTGATGGAGATGACGTTGGTCGGGATGAACGCCGACACGTCGTTGGCCTTGGTCTCGACGATCGGCAGGCCGGTCATCGAACCGGCGCCCATGTCGTCGGAGAGCTTGGCGCAGCGCTCCAGCAGACGGGAGTGCAGGTAGAAGACGTCACCCGGGTAGGCCTCGCGGCCCGGCGGGCGGCGCAGCAGCAGCGACACGGCGCGGTAGGCGTCGGCCTGCTTCGACAGGTCGTCGAAGATGATCAGGACGTGCTTGCCCTCGTACATCCACTGCTGGCCGATGGCCGAGCCGGTGTACGGCGCCAGGTACTTGAAGCCGGCCGGGTCGGACGCCGGGGCGGCCACGATGGTCGTGTACTCCAGCGCGCCGTTCTCCTCCAGCGCGCCGCGGACCGACGCGATGGTCGAGCCCTTCTGGCCGATGGCGACGTAGATGCAGCGGACCTGCTTGCTCGGGTCGCCGGTGCGCCAGTTGTCACGCTGGTTGATGATCGTGTCGACGGCCAGGGCGGTCTTGCCGGTCTGCCGGTCGCCGATGATCAGCTGGCGCTGACCGCGGCCGATCGGGGTCATGGCGTCGACGGCCTTGTAGCCCGTCTCCATCGGCTCGTGCACCGACTTGCGCTGCATGACCGTGGGGGCCTGCAGTTCGAGGGCGCGGCGGCCCTCGGTCTCGATCTCGCCGAGGCCGTCGATCGGGGCGCCGAGGGGGTCGACCACGCGGCCGAGGTAGCCCTCGCCCACGGCGACCGACAGGACCTCGCCGGTGCGGGTGACCGGCTGGCCCTCCTCGACACCGCTGAACTCACCGAGGATGACGCAACCGATCTCGCGCTCCTCGAGGTTGAGGGCGAGGCCGAGGGTGCCGTCCTCGAACTTCAGCAGTTCGTTGGCCATGGCCGAGGGCAGGCCCTCGACCTTCGCGATGCCGTCGCCGGCAAGGGTGACCGTACCGACCTCCTCGCGCGAGGCCGCGTCCGGCTTGTACGACTGGACGAAGTTCTCCAGTGCGTCCCGGATCTCCTCCGGCCGGATCGTGAGCTCCGCCATCTGAGTTCCCTGCTCTCCTTGTTGGGCCCGAAGTTTCACTTGGGGGGTATTCCACGAGTCGGGGACTCCCCCCAATAAGAGGTGAATCCTCTGCACGGCCCAACCAGGGCCGTCGTAAGTACGTACTGCTTGCTGTGCTGTTGTGGCGCGGGGTGTCAGCTCGCCATGCGGCGGCCGGCCTCCTCCAGACGGTCCGCGATGGAACCGTTGATGACCTCGTCACCGACCTGCACCCGGATGCCTCCGACGACCTCGGGGTCCACGTCGAGATTGAGGTGCATCGGGCGGCCGTAGACCTTCGCGAGGGCGGCGCCGAGGCGCTGCTTCTGCGTGTCGCTCAGCGGCACCGCGGAGGTGACCACGGCGACCATCCGGTCCCGCCGGTCGGCAGCGAGCTTGGACAGGGACTCGAGTCCCGTCTCCAGGCTACGTCCCCGCGGCGCGGTCACAAGACGCGTGACCAGACGCTCGGTGCTCGCGTCCGCACGGCCGCCGAGCAGGCTGCGCAGCAGCTCGCCCTTGGCCGAGGTGCCGGCCGAGCGGTTGGTCAGCGCGGCGCGCAGCTCGGTGTTCGAGGACACGATCCGGCCGAACCGGAACAGCTCGTCCTCGACGTCGTCGAGCCGGCCCGCCTTCTGGGCCGCGGTGAGGTCGGCGGTGTTCGCCAGCTCCTCCAGCGCGTCCACCAGGTCGCGCGACTGCGACCAGCGGGCACGCACCATGCCGGCGACCAGGTCTACGGCGGTGCCGCTGACCTGGGTGCCGAGGAGGCGCTGGGCGAGGTCGGCCTTGGCGTCACCGGCCTGCGCCGGGTCGGTGAGGACCCGACGCAGCGACACCTCGCGGTGGAGCAGCGCGGTGACGGCCGCCAGCTCCCCGGCGAGCGAGCCGGCGTCGACGGACGTGGAGTCCGTCAGCGCGTCGAGACGCTCACGTGCGGCGGCCAGGGCCTCGCGGCTCGCGCCGTGCATCCCACTCATCGGGTTGCCTCAGCCGTCGTCGCCTTGTCGTCCAGCTCGTCCAGGAAGCGGTCGATGACGCGGCTCTGGCGGGCGTGGTCCTCAAGGGACTCGCCGACGAGCTTGCCGGCCAGGTCGGTGGCCAGCTTGCCGACGTCCTGGCGCAGCGCGGACGCGGCGGCCTTGCGGTCGGCCTGGATCTGGGCGTGGCCGGCGGCGATGATCTCCTCACGCTGCCGCTGGCCTTCCGCGCGCATCTCGGCGATGAGCGTGGCGCCCTGCTCCTGCGCCTCCTGGCGCAGGCGCGCGGCCTCGTGACGGGCCTCGGCGAGCTGGGCCTTGTACTGCTCAAGGACGCTCTGGGCCTCGGTCTGCGCGGCCTCGGCCTTCTCGATACCGCCCTCGATGGCCTCGCGACGCTCTTCCAGAACCTTGTTGATGTTCGGGAGCAGCTTCTTGGCGAGGAAGCCGAAGACGATGACGAAGGCGATCAGGCCGATGACGAGCTCGGGGATCGGCGGGACGAGGGGATTCTCCATCTCCTCTGCCGCGATCTGAAGCATCGGGCTCATTGGTTTGCCTTTCGTCTAGTCGGCTGGATGTGGATCCGGAATTACTTGCCGTAGACGAACGGCATGACCAGACCGATCAGCGCAAGCGCCTCACAGAAGGCGAAGCCGAGGATCTGGTTGGCGCGGATCAGGCCGGCAGCCTCGGGCTGACGGGCGAGGGCCTGGGTGCCGTTACCGAAGATGATGCCGACGCCGACGCCGGGGCCGATGGCAGCGAGGCCGTAGCCGATGGAGCCGAGCGAACCGGAGACAGCGGCAAGGGTCTGGGACATGCCAGTTCTTCCTTTTCTTTACGGACCGGTGGGGGTTGGCCACCGGACGATCAGGGGGTGTGGTGCGGGACGCTCAGTGGTGCTCGGCGAGCGCGCCCTGGATGTACGTGCACGTGAGGAGAACGAAGACGTACGCCTGAAGTGCCTGGATGAAAAGTTCGAAGGCCGTCATGACGATCGTCATGATGAAGCTGACGCCGGCGTAGGCGATGCCGATGCCGTTCAGCAGGTACCAGCTGGCGATCGTGAAGAGCAGCAACAGGGTGTGGCCCGCGAACATGTTCGCGAAGAGACGCACGGCGTGCGTGAAGGGCCGCACCAGCAGGTTCGAGAAGAACTCGATGAGCATGGCCAGCGGCAGCACCGCGCCCAGGGACTTGTCGTAACCGGTGACGTTCTTGAAGAAGCCGACGAAGCCGTGACGCTTGAAGGTCAGCGACACCCACAGCACGTAGACGATCAGGGCCAGGACCATCGGGTAGGCGATGATCGAGGTGACCGGGAACTGGGCGACCGGAATGATCGACCAGAGGTTCATCATCCACACGAAGAAGAAGAGGGAGACGATCAACGGTACGTACTTCTCTCCCTCCTTCTTGCCGATGGTCTCGTAGACGACGCCTCGCCGGATGAAGTCGTAACCGGTCTCGGCGATCATCTGGAGCTTGCCCGGAACGACCTTCGGCTTGCGGAAGGCGGCCCAGAAGAACCCGACGATGATGACCGAGCCGAGCAACGCAAGCAGCATCGGCTTGTTGAAGTACAGGTTGCTGTTCGCTTCGCCCCAGAGCGGCTCGAAGAGGAACGAGTGCAGGCCGGGAGCCGGGAAGCCACAACCGTCGAAGATGTGGCAGTCGGTCTCGAAGGCGAGCACCTGCGTCGGGTCAGCACTCACCGCGGGCTCCTTCATCGTGGCGCATGGGTACGGCAACCTCGTTGTGTCGGCGCGGCGCGGGGCCGCAGTTCGGCACGGGACTGGTGTTACGGATGTGGGGGCGGCTGTGGGGCATCTCGCCTCGCGATTGAGCAGGCGTCAGCTGAGGTGCCCGCGCCCGCGATGCCGCAGTTGGCACCGGACGATAGCAGGACTTCACATGCCTCTTTATCGCGGCCCTACCCCTCACGACGAGTGGCCCGTCTTCTCGGGCTTTTCGCTCGAAGAGTCGGGCTCGACGTAGAGGATCTTGGCCTTCATGTGGGCCCGCGTCTGGGCGGCGATCCACGTGAGTGTGACGACGACCAAAGTGATCGCGAAGGACCGGGGGTTGAACAGCGTCGTGTTCTTGAACGCGGCGAGGAAGACGAACAGCAGCAGGATCTGTGCCGCGTAGAGCATCAGGCCCATCGCCTGGAAAAGGTGCGGAAGCGATTTCGCGGTGCGCTGCAGGACGTAGAGACCGATCCCCATGAAGAGCATCGCCACCAAGGTCGCGACGACGGCTCCGACCGCGCCCTTGCCGCCGGCGGCCACGGCGCTGACGACGGCGGCTACTGCGCCGACGGCAGCCGTGGGCACGGCAGCCTGAAGCAAGGTCCGGACGTCATTGGACGGCATGGCGGCAACTCCGCTTTTCACAGGGGGCAGGGTGTCGTCATGGACGAGCGTAGTCCCGGGCCGAACGGAGTCCTCACGCCCAAGAGACCGTCGCACTACGGTCCTTAGGCTCTACCCGGGGGTTCTCGTGAACCGTATCACAAACTATTTGATGAGGTCTTTACCTGTGGGTGTGCTTGCTGTCACACATGAGAGTGACGGCGCGCGTATGTGCAATCACTGCACCCAGTTGTCTGGTAATGGGGCGATTCGCTCCACCACGACTTGGCAATGCTCTAGTTCAGATTCTTACCTTGTGCGCGAACGGGGTCCGACGGCGGTGGCCCCGTTGACGCCCGAGACACCCGCGGCGACCGGCACCCGCTCCTCGGCGGCCTCGTCCGCGACCACCGCCGCCTCTTCCTCGGCCCCGGCCTCCGCGCCGGCCCCCCGGCGCCGGTAGCGGGGCGGCACGAAGTGCTCGGCCCAGCGCGGAGCGCGCGGCGTGAAGCGCGGCAGCAGAAGCAGGACCAGCCCGATCGCGCTGAGGAAGACCACACCCAGCACGATCCACATGGAGGCGGCGTTCACGGAGTAGGCGAGCGCCCCGAAGGCGATCAGCGCCGAGAAGAAGTACATGATCAGCACCGCGCGGCTGTGCGAGTGGCCGATCTCCAGCAGCCGGTGGTGCAGGTGCCCGCGGTCCGCCGCGAACGGCGACTGGCCGCGCCAGGTGCGCCGGACGATCGCCAGGATCAGGTCGGCGGCCGGGATGGCGATGATGGTCAGCGGCATCAGCAGCGGGATGTAGACCGGCACCATCTGGTGCACGGCGTTGCGCTCGGAGCCGGAGAACAGCTTCATCACGTCCGGGTCGACCTGACCGGTGACGGAGATCGCGCCGGCCGCCAGCACCAGCCCGATCAGCATCGAGCCCGAGTCGCCCATGAAGATCCGGGCGGGATGCATGTTGTGCGGCAGGAAGCCCAGGCACATGCCCATCAGGATGGCCGCGAACAGCGAGGCGGGCGCCGCGGCCTCGATGCCGTACGAGTACCAGATCCGGTAGGCGTACATGAAGAACGCCGCCGCCGCGATGCACACCACGCCCGCCGCGAGGCCGTCGAGGCCGTCCACGAAGTTGACCGCGTTGATGGTGATGACCACCAGCGCCACCGTCAGCAGGGTGCCCTGCCACTGGGTGAGCGCCACCGTGCCGATGCCGGGCAGCGGGATCCACAGGATGGTCAGACCCTGCACCACCATCACGCCGGCGGCGATCATCTGCCCGCCCAGCTTGATCAGGGCGTCGATCTCGAACTTGTCGTCCAGGACACCGATCAGCCAGATCAGGGCCGCGCCGGAGAGCAGGGCACGCGGTTCGTTGGACTTCTCGAAGACCTCACTGAGGTTGGTGAGGTGGTCGGCGACCAGCAGGCCCGCGCACAGCCCGAAGAACATGGCGATCCCGCCGAGTCGCGGAGTGGGTTCCCGGTGCACGTCACGTGCCCGGATCTCCGGCATCGCCCCTGCCACGATCGCGAACTTCCGTACCGGCCCTGTCAGCAGATACGTCACCGCGGCCGTGACGCAGAGCGTCAGCAGGTATTCACGCACGGGCTTCCCCACAGGTCTCGCTGGCCATCCTCAGCCCCACACCCTAACGATGCACGCAAGCGATGCACGCATACGGTTGAGGACTTCCGGGTATCGACGATGGTTGCACGAGTGGCTGTGCACGCGTGTACGCCCACCCCACCTCAGTCCGGATACGGCGGGAATTCCGTGACCAGGGCGCGCACGTCGTCCCGGGCGGCGGGCGGGTCGGTGTCGCCGCGGAGCACCCCCGCGAGCAGCGTGGCGACCGCCCGCATCTCCCGCTCCCCCATGCCCTGCGTGGTGACGGCCGCCGTGCCCAGGCGCAGTCCGCGGAGGTCCGCGTGCGGCAGCGCGCAGCAGTCCAGCACGATCCCGGCCGCCGCCAGCAGACCCCGCGCGGTCCTGCCGTCGACGCCGAGCGGGGCCGGGTCGGCGGTGAGCAGGTGGGTGTCGGTGCCGCCGGTGGTGACGACCAGGCCCTCGGCGGCCAGGTGGGCGGCGAGGACCCGGGCGTTGGCGATCACCTGATGGGCGTACGCCGCGAAGGCCGGGGTCGCCGCCTCCCCGAAGGCGACCGCCTTGGCGGCGATGGTGTGCATCTGCGCACCGCCCTGTGTGAAGGGGAACACGGCCCGGTCCACCCGCTCGGCCAGCTCGCTCCCGCACAGGATCATGCCGCCGCGCGGCCCGCGCAGCACCTTGTGTGTGGTGGCGCACACGATGTCGGCGTACGGCACCGGGCTGGGCGCCGCTCCCCCCGCGACCAGCCCGATCGGGTGGGCGGCGTCCGCGATGAGGTAGGCGCCCACCTCGTCGGCCACCTCGCGGAAGAAGGCGTAGTCGAGGTGGCGGGGGTAGGCGATGGAACCGCACACGATCGCCTTGGGCCGGCGCGCACGGGCCAGGGTGCGCACCTGGTCGTGGTCGACGAGCCCGGTCTCCGCGTCCACCCCGTAGCCGACGAAGTCGAACCAGCGGCCGGAGAAGTTGGCGGGCGAACCGTGGGTGAGGTGGCCGCCGTACGGCAGGCCGAGGGCGAGGACGGTGTCACCGGGGCGCAGCAGGGCGGCGTAGGCGGCCAGCACGGCGGAGGAGCCGGAGTGGGACTGCACGTTGGCGTGCTCGGCGCCGAACAGCTCCCGGGCCCGGTCCACGGCGAGCCGCTCCGCGACGTCCACGATCTCGCAGCCGCCGTGGTGCCGGGCGCCCGGGTAGCCCTCGGCGTACTTGTTGGCGAGCGGGGAGCCGAGCGCGGCCAGCACGGCGGGGGACGTGAAGTTCTCGGCGGCGATCAGCTGGAGGGTCGTCGACTGCCGGCGGCGCTCGGCGAACAGGATCTCGGCCAGCTCGGGGTCCTGACGGCCCAGTCCTGCGAGCGTGCTGTCTTCGGCCAGGGGGACGTCGTGGGTGACCGACATGGTGTGCTCCGGGCGTGCGTCGACGGTGACGTACGACCAATGTAGGCCCGGGGGGCGAAAGGCGCCCGGCGTCGGTGTACGTCCAGCTGACGCCTGCCGGGACGGCGCACGGCGTCGCGGGCCGTGCCCACCCTCCCCCGTTGCCTGAAGGGCATGGGAGGTGCCCCCATCGCTCTGCGGGACGACTGCCCACGGCAGGGGCACCTACGCCCGCGCCGCGACCCCCGTCAGCGCCGTCACCACCGGGTCCAGTGCCTGGTGTATCTCGTCGCCGACGGACCGGAAGAACGGCAGCGGCGCCCCGTACGGGTCGTACACCTCGTCCGCCTCCGCCGTGGGCGCCAGGAGCCAGCCGCGCAGCGCGGCTGCCGCGCGGACCAGGGCGCGTGCGCGGGTGACCACGCCCTCGTCCAGGGACGGCAGCGTCGCCGGGTCGATGGCGTTGACCAGGCGGGTGAACTCCTTGAGGGTGAAGGTCCGCAGTCCGGCCGAGTGGCCCATGGAGATGACCTGCGCCCGGTGGTCCCGTGTGGCGGTGAGCACCAGGTCCGCGCGGATCACGTGCTCGTCGAGGAGCTCGCGGCCGGTGAACCCGGCCGCGTCCGCGCCGAAGTCCGCGAGGACCGTCTCCGCGTTCGCCTCCATGGGCGCGCCCTCGTGGCCCCAGGTGCCCGCGCTCTCCACGATGAGGCCGCCGCCCAGCACGCCGAGCCGCTCCGTCACGAAATGCCGGGTCAGCCGCTCGGTGATGGGCGAGCGGCAGACGTTGCCGGTGCTGACGTGGAGGATGCGGAAGCTGTCGCGCGGAAGCCCGACGAACGTCGTCGTGATCTCCGCGGCACGTTCCCCGTTGCCTATGCCACGCCCCGTCCCAGGGGCCGTCAATTCGCCACCTCGAGGTCGGGTACCACCTTGCGCAGTTCCTCGGCGGAGAGCGCGCCCGCGCGCAGCAGCACCGGCACCTCGCGGGTGACGTCGACGATGGACGACGGGACGTTGCCGGGGGTGGGGCCGCCGTCGAGGTAGACGGAGACGGAGTCGCCGAGCATCTGCTGGGCGGCGTCGCAGTCCTCCGGCGCCGGGTGGCCGGTGAGGTTGGCGGAGGAGACGGCCATGGGGCCGAACTCGGTGAGCAGCTCGATGGCGACGGGGTGCAGCGGCATGCGGACGGCGACCGTGCCGCGGGTGTCGCCGAGGTCCCACTGGAGGGACGGCTGGTGCTTGGCGACCAGCGTCAGCGCGCCCGGCCAGAAGGCGTCGACCAGCTCCCAGGCCAGCTCGGAGAAGTCGGTGACCAGGCCGTGCAGGGTGTTCGGGGAGCCGATGAGGACGGGCGTGGGCATGTTGCGACCGCGGCCCTTGGCGTCCAGCAGGTCGGCGACGGCCTCCCCGGAGAACGCGTCGGCGCCGATGCCGTACACCGTGTCCGTCGGGAGCACCACGAGCTCGCCACGGCGGACGGCGGACGCGGCCTCGCGCAGACCGGTCACTCGGTCGGTCGCGTCGTTGGTGTCGTATCGCCGTGCCATTTAGAGGGCCTCCTCGTACACGTACTGCGGGATGGAAGTGGGGGCGGTGCTCATGGCAGTGCCTTGCGGGCGGTCGCGAACCGCGGGCGCTTGTTGAGGTCGGGGTGGTCGGCCGCGTCGGCCCAGCCCCGCTCCTCGGTGAAGATCCACGGCACCTGGCCGCCCTGGGTGTCGGCGTGCTCGACGACGACCACGCCGCCGGGGCGGAGCAGGCGGTGCGCGGTGCGTTCCAGGCCGCGGATCAGGTCGAGGCCGTCCTCGCCGGAGAACAGGGCCAGCTGCGGATCGTGGTCGCGGGCCTCGGGGGCGACGTACTCCCACTCGGTGAGCGGGATGTAGGGCGGGTTGGAGACGACCAGGTCGACCTGTCCGTCGAGGTCCGGGAAGGCCGCCAGGGCGTCTCCCTGGCGCAGCTCGACCCTGGACCCCTCCATGTTCTTGCGCGTCCACCTGAGGGCGTCCTCGGACAGCTCCACGGCGTACACGCGCGAGCGGGGCACCTCCTGGGCGAGCGCCAGCGCGATGGCGCCGGAGCCGGTGCACAGGTCCACGATGCAGGGTTCGACGACGTCCATGGCGCGCACCGCGTCTATGGCCCAGCCGACGACGGACTCGGTCTCGGGGCGGGGTACGAAGACGCCGGGGCCGACCTGGAGCTCCAGGTAGCGGAAGTAGGCGCGGCCGGTGATGTGCTGGAGCGGCTCGCGTGCCTCACGGCGGGCGACGACCTCCCAGTAGCGGGCGTCGAACTCCGCGTCCGGCACGGTGTGCAGCTCGCCCCGCTTGACGCCGTGCAGGTACGCGGCGAGTTCCTCCGCGTCGGTGCGCGGTGAGGGCACGCCGGCGTCGGCCAGCCGCTGGGTGGCCTGGGCCACCTCCATGAGCAGCACGCTGCGGGGGTTCGGGGGTCGCCCCCCGTGATGTTGCTGCACGCTGGTCCTCCGGGGCTGAGCTGTGGTCCGGTGTGGGTGGTGCGGCGGTGCCTACGCGGCGGCGAGCTTGGCGGCCGAGTCCGCGTCGACGCAGGCCTGGATCACCGAGTCGAGGTCGCCGTCCAGGACCTGGTCCAGGTTGTACGCCTTGAAGCCGACGCGGTGGTCCGAGATGCGGTTCTCCGGGAAGTTGTACGTGCGGATCTTCTCGGAGCGGTCGACGGTGCGGACCTGGCTGCGCCGGGCGTCCGCGGCCTCCTTCTCCGCCTCCTCCTGCGCGGCCGCGAGCAGCCTGGAGCGCAGGATACGCATCGCCTGCTCCTTGTTCTGCAGCTGGCTCTTCTCGTTCTGGCAGGAGGCGACGACCCCGGTGGGGAGGTGCGTGATGCGCACGGCGGAGTCGGTGGTGTTGACGGACTGGCCGCCGGGTCCGGAGGACCGGTAGACGTCGATGCGCAGGTCGTTGGGGTTGATCTCGACGTCGATCTCCTCGGCCTCGGGCGTGACGAGCACGCCGGCCGCGGAGGTGTGGATCCGGCCCTGGGACTCGGTCGCGGGCACCCGCTGCACCCGGTGCACGCCGCCCTCGTACTTCAGCCGCGCCCAGACGCCCTGGCCGGGCTCGGTGGCGCCCTGGCCGCCCTTGGTCTTCACGGCGACCTGGACGTCCTTGTAGCCGCCCAGCTCGGACTCGGTGGCGTCGATGACCTCGGTCTTCCAGCCGACCCGCTCGGCGTAGCGCAGGTACATGCGCAGCAGGTCACCGGCGAACAGGGCGGACTCGTCGCCGCCGGCGCCGGCCTTGATCTCCAGGATGACGTCCTTGTCGTCGCTGGGGTCGCGCGGGACGAGCAGGAGGCGGAGCTTCTCGGTGAGCTCCTCGCGCTGCTTGTCCAGCTCCTTGACCTCGGCGGCGAAGTCGGGGTCGTCGGCGGCCAGCTCGCGCGCGGTCCCGATGTCGTCGCCCGTCTGCTTCCAGGAGCGGTACGTGGCGACGATCGGGGTCAGCTCGGCGTAACGCTTGTTCAGCTTGCGCGCGTTGGCCTGGTCGGCGTGGACCGACGGGTCGGCGAGCTTCGTCTCCAGGTCGGCGTGCTCGGCGACGAGTTCCTCGACGGCCTCGAACATCTTGGGCTCCTGCACTGCGGGGGAAGGGGAAGGCGGGCGACCAAAAACGCCGGTCCCGGCGCTCCCCCGGCGGGGGATGCGGCCGTGGACCGGCGGTTGGAGGCTCGCTACTTCTTGGAGCCGGCGGGAGCCTTGCCGAAGCGGGCCTCGAAGCGGGCCACACGGCCACCGGTGTCGAGGATCTTCTGCTTGCCCGTGTAGAACGGGTGGCACTCGGAGCAGACCTCGGCGCGGACGGTGCCGGACTCGATGGTGCTACGGGTGGTGAACGACGCGCCGCAGGTGCAGCTGACCTGCGTCTCGACGTACTCGGGGTGGATGTCGCGCTTCAAGGTGTCTCCTAGGTTCGGGAGGGCGCCGGGTCGCCGCCGCGGGATGCGGGAGCGTGAACCGGGGCCGACGTACCAGTCTGCCAGGACTGGGGTCACTCCCCAAAACCGGGGGCCGCCGTCATCTATTCCGAAGTGTTCACGAGGCGTTCACGACGCCCTTGGCCCCGCCGGCGGCCGTGCCCTCGGTGGCGCTCGCGGGGATCGGCCGGTCGTTCTTCAGGGCCGTCCACACCTGCTGGGCCTTGTCCTTCTGCATCAGGACCCGGTTGGCGTCCGCGGGGTCGTAGATCACCGGCAGGGTGACCATGTTCATGCCCTCCGGGCTGATGCCCTTGAGGCCGCTCGCGAAGGACATCAGGGAGTTCACCGAGCCCAGCCCGGAGTCGGTGGTCACGGTCTTGGTGGCGGTGTCGGCGAGGTCGTACAGCTTCTTCGGGTTGCCGAGCACGCCGACGTCGTTGACCTGCTCGACCAGGGCCTTGACGAAGGCCTGCTGGAGCTGGATGCGGCCGAGGTCGGAGCCGTCGCCGACGCCGTGCCGGGTGCGGACCAGGCCTAGCGCCTGCTCGCCGTCGAGGGTGTGCGTCCCGGCGGTGAGGTCCAGGTGGCTGTCGGGGTCCTTGATCTTCTCGGTGGTGGTGACCTCGACGCCGCCGAGGTCGTCGATGAGGTTCTGGAAGCCGCTGAAGTCGACCTCCAGGTAGTGGTCCATGCGCAGGCCGCTGACCGACTCGACGGTTTTCACGGCGCAGGCGGCGCCACCGGTGGAGTAGGCGGAGTTGAACATGACGCCGTCGGCGGCGGGCTGCTCGCCGCCGTTGGTGCCGGTGCAGGCGGGGCGGTCGATGAGGGTGTCGCGCGGGATGGAGACCACGCTGGCCTTTTTGTGGCCCTTCTGGACGTGCACGATCATCGCCGTGTCCGAGCGCGCGGTGCCGTCGTCGGTGCCGCCGCCGAGCTTCTCGTTGCCGCCGGAGCGGGTGTCCGAGCCGAGCACCAGGATGTTCTGGGAGCCGTTGTCGGTCTTCTCGGGCCGGTCGGCACCGAGTGCCTGGTCGATGTCGACGCTCGTGAGGTTGCCGTTCAGCTTGAAGTACAGGACTCCGGCGCCGGTGCCGCCCAGGACCACGATGCCCGCGGCGCTCCAGGCGGCGACGAGCAGGGCCTTGCGCCGCCTGGCCCGGGGCTTGCGGCGGCGGCCCTTGACCCGGGCGCCGGGTCCTGTACCGCGGGACTCTCCGGGGCCGGGTATCGCGTGGTCCGGCGTGCTCTCGGCTGACATGGGCTCCTCGGTGTTCGTCCGGTCGTCCACCCCCTGCGCTCGGGGTCGGGGTCGGTCGGCTCCGGCAGTTTTCCACCGGTACCTCACCATCGTCCCCCCGTAGCTGAGACGGCGGAACTCGGGACAGGGTTGCACAACGGTCTGTGGTGGCCGGGTGGGCCGATCGTCACGGAATGTGTTAGGCCCGGCCGGGCTCGCGTCGCTGACCTGGGGATCCGCGAACAGCCGCCCCGAGGCCCCGGGGCGGCCTCGGCGCCGGGCCGTGTGGCGAAGGTCGCAACGCGAAGGCCGCGACGCGAAGGCCGCAACGCGAAGGCCGCGACGCCATGGCCGCGATGCGAAGGTCGCAACCCAAACGGGGCCGCCCCCGAACGGAGGCGGCCCCCTGAAGGCCGCGGACGGTCGCGGGGTCAGCCGAGGAGGTTGAACGCTCCCCAGCCGCCGCCGACCCGGACGCGGGCCTTGAACGTCGCCGAGCCCGTGCCACCGGTGCCCTTGTACAGCCACAGCACCCCGGAGCGGTCCCGGGCGAGCAGGTCGGACCTGCCGTCACCGGTGACGTCACCGGCGGTGGCGAAGGCGTTGTACACGGACCAGCCGCCGCCGACCCGGACGCGGGTACCGAGGGCCTTCGCGGCCTTCCCCGTGCCGGGGTACAGCCACAGGACGCCGGAGCCGTCCCGCGCGAGCAGGTCCGGCCTGCCGTCGCGGTTGTAGTCGCCCTTGCCGGTGATCGTGTACTTGGCCCAGCCGCCGCCGACGCGGGCGCGGGTGCCGAACAGTCCGTTGCCCTTGCCCGGGTAGAGCCACAGGACGCCGGACTTGTCCTTGGCGACCAGGTCGGGCAGGGCGTCGCCGGAGAGGTCGCCCGGAACGCGGAGGTCCGCCATCGCGTTCCAGCCGCCGCCGACGCGGATCGGCTCGTAGCGGTCGTCGCCGTTGAACGCGTAGTCGTACAGCACACCGTCCGGGGTGCGGTACAGGTAGTCCTGGTAGAAGTCGCGGTTCAGGTCGGCCTGGCGCACCAGGTTCACCCCGCCCCAGTCCCCGAGCCCGACGCGGTCGGCCAGGTAGGGCCACTGGTCGCCGCGCGAGTAGTACTTGTAGGCCTCGCCGCCGGGCGTGCGGGCGAAGAGGTCCGCGAGACCGTCGAAGTCGAGGTCGCCGTCGTCGACGCGCGCGTTGATCTCTGAGACGTAGGAGCGGGTCTTGGCGTAGACGCCGTAGGCGCCGGACGCGACACAGTCCTCGACGCCCCAGGACACGACGCCGGCGATCCGGCCGTTGACCACGAGCGGGCCGCCGGAGTCGCCGTTGCACGGCGAGACCGTGCCGGCGTCCTGGCCGCCGGCCGGATTCCCGGCACAAGCCATCTGGCCGGGCACGAAGTCGGCGCCCCAGTACGCGTCGCAGGTGGCGTCCGTACGCATCGGCACGGTGGCCTTCTTCAGCGTCGGCGAGATGGCGTCGCTGGTGGAGCTGGTGCGCCCCCAGCCGTACACCGTCGCCGGGGTGCCGCTCTCGTACGAGGCGTTGTCCCCGCTCGACGTGGGCTGGAGCGTCTTGTACGGCAGCGCCTCGGTCAGCGTGAGCACCGCGAGGTCACCGCCCGAGGTGGTGCTCGGCCGGTACGTCGGGTTGACCCACTGGCGCCACACGCCGGCGACCCGGCCGCCGTGCAGGTCGTCGCGGGCCGGCAGCTGGGCCGTACCGGCGAGGACGGCTCCGTTCGCCTTCCAGTCCAGGCCGTACACGCAGTGCGCGGCGGTCAGGACCTTCGCGGGGGCCACCAGGGTGCCGCCGCAGAAGTAGCCCTCGTCGTCGGCGGTGTCGGAGGTGCCCTTGTCGTCGCTGTAGTGCAGCTGCACCATCCACGGCGCCTCGGCGATGGTCGCGTCCTTACCACCGATGATCTTCGGGTCGACGCGGCCGGACGGGGCCCCGGCCTCCGGGGTGGCCTCGGGGGCGGTGGCGGTGTCGTCCTTGAGGGCGGCCCCGGAGCCCTGGATCCGCCGCACCAGGTCGGCGTCGGAGGCGGTGGGCCGCTCGGTGAGGGCGGGCTGTGGCGGAACCGGAGTGGTGCCGGAGGCCTGCGCGGGGGCGGTCGAGAGGACCGCGCCCGACAGGGCGAGTGCGGCGGCGGCCGCGGGAAGAGCGAGGCGGCGTCTTCGAGGGGATGAGGTCACTCAGGTCTCCTGTCGCTGTGAACGCAGGCAGGAGAGATGACCCCGGCGGGCGCGGGCCCGTGAAGGCAGCACAGATCGCCCCGTGGGCGTATCCGAAAATACGTTCCCCCCCACTGCGGTGCGCTGATCCTACAAGGCGGAAGTCCCGCTCCATCACCTGTGTGACGGAGCGGGACTTCCGGTGCCGAAGACGGCCGGCGGTGACTAGTCGCCGTTGCCCGGAGTGGGGGTCGTCTTCTGGATCTGCATCAGGAACTCGCCGTTCGACTTGGTCTGCTTCATCTTGTCGAGGAGCAGCTCGATCGCCTGCTGCTGGTCGAGGGCGTGCAGCACCCGGCGGAGCTTCCAGGTGACGGCCAGCTCCTCGCTGCCGAGCAGGATCTCCTCCTTGCGGGTGCCGGACGCGTCGACGTCCACCGCGGGGAAGATGCGCTTGTCGGCGAGCTTCCGGTCGAGCTTCAGCTCGGCGTTGCCGGTGCCCTTGAACTCCTCGAAGATGACCTCGTCCATGCGGGACCCGGTGTCCACCAGCGCGGTGGCGAGGATGGTCAGCGAGCCGCCGTCCTCGATGTTGCGGGCCGCACCGAAGAAGCGCTTCGGCGGGTACAGGGCGGTCGAGTCGACACCACCGGACAGGATGCGGCCGGAGGCCGGGGCGGCGAGGTTGTACGCACGGCCCAGACGGGTGATCGAGTCGAGCAGCACGACCACGTCGTGACCCAGCTCCACCAGGCGCTTGGCGCGCTCGATGGCCAGCTCGGCGACCGTGGTGTGGTCCTCGGCCGGGCGGTCGAAGGTCGAGGAGATGACCTCGCCCTTCACCGACCGCTGCATGTCGGTGACCTCTTCCGGACGCTCGTCGACGAGGACGACCATCAGGTGGCACTCGGGGTTGTTGTGCGTGATCGCGTTGGCGATCGCCTGCATGATCATGGTCTTGCCGGTCTTCGGCGGGGCCACGATCAGACCGCGCTGGCCCTTTCCGATGGGCGCGACGAGGTCGATGATGCGGGTGGTGAGGACCCCGGGGTCCGTCTCCAGGCGGAGGCGGTCCTGCGGGTAGAGCGGCGTCAGCTTGTTGAACTCCGGCCGCCCGCGGCCGGATTCGGGCGCCATGCCGTTCTGCGAGTCCAGGCGGACCAGCGCGTTGAACTTCTCGCGGCGCTCGCCCTCCTTGGGCTGGCGCACGGCACCGGTGAGGTGGTCACCCTTGCGCAGGCCGTTCTTGCGGACCTGGGCGAGGGAGACGTACACGTCGTTCGGGCCGGGCAGGTAGCCGGAGGTCCGGATGAACGCGTAGTTGTCGAGGATGTCGAGGATGCCGGCGACCGGGATGAGGACGTCGTCCTCGTTGATCTGCGGCTCCTGGATCTCGTCGCGCCCGCGACGGCCCCGGCGGTCCCGGTAGCGTCCGCGACGGCCCCGGCGGCCGCCCTCGAAATCGTCGTCGTCGTGCTGCTGACGGTCCTGGCGGCCGCCGCCCTGCTGCTGGCGCTGCTGGCCGCCGCCCTGGTTCTGCTGGTCGTCGCCCTTGTTGCGGCGGTCGCGGTCGCGCCCGCGGTCACCGCGGTCGCCACGGTCACCGCGGTCGCCACGCTCACGGCGGTCGCGGCGGCGGCCCTCGCCGCCATCGCCGTCGGAACGGCCGTCGCCCTGTCCCTGCTGGTGGCCCTGCGACTGCTGAGCCGACGCGTCACCCTTCGGCTCGCGGGTCTCGACGGCGACCGTCTCGGCGGACGGGCTGCCCGCGTCGGCGGTGGCGCGGCGACGACGGCGCTCGGAGGGGGCGTCGTCACCGGCGGCGCCGGACTGGTCGGCGGCGGGCGAGACCTTGGACGGCTGACCGGGGATGTCGATCTGCTGCTGGGCGGCTGCCTGGTCGGCGGTCGCCTTGTCCGCCTTCTTCTCGGCCTTGCCGGCCTTCTCCGCCTTCTCGGCGGGGGCCTCGTCGCCCGTACGGGACCGGGAGGTGCTGCGGCGCTTCGGCTTGGTCTCGCCGGCGGCGTCCGCGGCGGCGGGCGCGGCCTTGGCGGGGGCTCCCCCCGCGGCCTGCGCCTCCTTGATGACCTCGATCAGCTGGCTCTTGCGCATACGCGCGGTGCCCCTGATGCCGAGGCCGGATGCGACCTGTTGCAGCTCGGCCAGCACCATGCCCTCGAGGCCGGTACCGCGGCGCCGCCGGGAGCCGGCACCGGTGGCAGGCGCGGAGGCGTCCGTGGCGGGCGCGGCAGCGGTCTCCTCGACACGTGCGCCCATCAGATCGGTGGTGTCGCTCACGAAGGGTCCTTCCCTGGAGCGGACGTCGGCCTGTCTGGCTCGGCGACCGGTTGTGCTGTCCGGCTTCGGTCCTTGCTGTGCGAACCGTGCCGGGGCGGTGGTCCGCCTGAACGGCGGAAGAGATATCTGGTGATGGCGCGCCCCCTGGCCGTGGCACCCAATGTCTGTGACACGCGGCGTGGTCGCACCGGTTCCGAAGCGTGCCCGGCGGGCCGCTCAGTGTCCGTGTCGGCCGTACTGTTCACGTACGACATCCACCACACAGTGCGACTTGGGGGGCTCCCGGAAGGATGTCTGTCCCGGACGGGGACACGAGGCACCTCGCCATGGTGGGGTCGGGTGCAGACTTGAGGTTAACACTACCGGATCCAACAAACATTCCCCCTCTCGAAATCCGGCAACCCTCCGCGTCTAAATGTCACTGGAGGTTGCCAGAGGCAGCACGCTCGCGCCCTGCTGGTCCAGGCTCAGCCGGTTGGCCGCCCAGTCCGTCCCGGCCAACGCCTCGACCTTGTCGGCCGTGTCGGCGTCGGCGAGGGCCATCACGGTGGGTCCGGCACCCGAGATCACCGCGGGGATGCCGTCGCCGCGCAGCCGTTCCACCAGCGCCGCGCTCTCCGGCATGGCCGGTGCGCGGTACTCCTGGTGGAGGCGGTCCTCGGTGGCCGGAAGCAGCAGCTCGGGGCGCCTGGTCAGGGCCTCGACGAGCAGCGCGGCGCGGCCGGCGTTGGTGGCGGCGTCGACGTGCGGGACATGACGCGGGAGCAGTCCGCGCGCGGTCTCGGTCAGTACCGGCTTTCCGGGCACGAAAACCACCGGAACGATGGAATCGGCGGCCTCCATCCTGATCGCGCGGGCGGCGCCGGACTCCATCCAGGAGAGGGTGAAGCCGCCCAGCAGACAGGCCGCCACGTTGTCGGGGTGGCCCTCGATCTCGGTGGCGAGGTCGAGCAGCGCGGCGTCGTCGAGGCGGGCCTCGCCACCTATGGTCACCGCGCGCGCGGCGACGATGCCGGCGCAGATGGCGGCGGAGGAGGAGCCGAGGCCGCGGCCGTGCGGGATGCGGTTGGCGCAGACGATCTCCAGGCCGCGGGGCTGTCCGCCCAGGAGGTCGAAGGCGGTGCGCAGGGAGCGGATGAGGAGGTGCTTCTCGTCGCGCGGCAGCGTCTCGCTGCCCTCACCCGCGATGTCGATGTGCAGCCCGGAGTCGGCCACCCGGACGACCACGTCGTCGTACAAGCCCAGCGCGAGACCGAGGGCGTCGAAGCCCGGGCCGAGGTTGGCGCTGGTGGCGGGGGTGCGCACCCTGACGGCGGCGGCGCGGAACGCTGGACCGGCCATCTCTCGATGACTCTCCTTGAGCTGCGTGGGTTGTCGAATGACATTCGATGACGTACGGAGAACCCTCGGTGGCCGCCGCGGCCGGCGCGGCTGGGCGGCATATGCGGCAGGCGGGTTCGGGTACAGCCTATCGAAGGAAGGTTCCGTGGGGACATAGGGCGCACAGGAGGCGCACGATGCGTGTCGCAAGCCCCCTGTGCACCCCCCATAAGTGACTTGCCCGGCCGGACGTCGCTTACGCCCCCGTACGCCGGCGGGAGGGGCGCGGTATGGGTGGCGTGGCCTCAGACGAGGCCCAGCCGCTCGGCCGCCGTCGCCGCGTCGACCGGGACGGTGACCGGCTGCGGGGCACCGGCGACGGCCCAGTCCGGGTCCTTCAGACCGTTGCCGGTGACGGTGCACACGATGCGCTGGCCCGGGTCGACCCTGCCCTGCTCGGCGGCCTTCAGCAGACCGGCCACCGACGCGGCGGACGCGGGCTCCACGAAGACGCCCTCCTGGGAGGCCAACAGCCGGTAGGCGCGCAGGATCTCACGGTCCGTCACCTCGTCGATGGCGCCGCCGGACTCGTCCCGCGCGGCGAGCGCGAGGTCCCACGAGGCCGGGTTGCCGATGCGGATGGCGGTGGCGATGGTCGACGGGTCCTTGACGACCTCTCCGCGCACGATCGGGGCACTGCCGGAGGCCTGGAACCCCCACATGCGAGGCTTCCGCGTGCTGACGCCGTCGGCGGCGTACTCGCGGTACCCCTTCCAGTATGCGGTGATGTTGCCCGCGTTGCCCACCGGGAGGACGTGTATGTCGGGCGCGTCCCCGAGCATGTCCACGATCTCGAACGCGGCGGTCTTCTGCCCCTCGATACGCACCGGGTTGACCGAATTGACCAGCGCCACCGGGTAGTTGTCGCTGAGCGCGCGGGCCAGCGTGAGGCAGTCGTCGAAGTTGCCGTCGACCTGGAGGATCTTCGCGCCGTGCACGAGGGCCTGGCCCATCTTGCCGAGCGCGATCTTGCCCTGGGGCACGAGGACGGCGGACACCATGCCCGCGCGCACGCCGTAGGCGGCGGCGGAGGCGGAGGTGTTGCCGGTGGACGCGCAGATGACGGCCTGCGCGCCCTCCTCCTTGGCCTTGCTGATCGCCATGGTCATGCCGCGGTCCTTGAAGGACCCCGTCGGGTTCGCCCCCTCGACCTTGAGGTGGACCTCGCAGCCCGTGCGCTCGGAGAGCACCTGTGCGGGCACGAGCGGCGTGCCGCCCTCACGGAGCGTCACGACGGGCGTGCTGTCGGAGACGGGCAGCCGGTCCCGGTACTCCTCGATGATTCCGCGCCACTGGTGGGTCATTGCTGGTTACTCTCCTTCAACCCGCATGATGCTGGCGACACCCCGCACGGTGTCGAGGTTGCGCAGCGCCTCGACCGTACCGCCGAGGGCGGCGTCGGACGCACGGTGGGTGACGACGACGAGGGATGCCTCGCCGTCCTTGCCGGACTGCCGCACGGTGTCGATGGAGACACCGTGCTCCGCGAACACGGTCGCGACCTGGGCGAGCACGCCCGGTTTGTCGGCCACGTCGAGGCTGATGTGGTAGCGCGTGACGACCTCGCCCATCGGCGAGACGGGCAGCGCGGCGTACGCGGACTCGCCGGGTCCGGTCGCCCCGCCCAGCCGGTTGCGGCAGACGGCGACGAGATCGCCGAGTACGGCGGACGCGGTCGGTGAACCGCCGGCGCCGGGCCCGTAGAACATGAGCTGCCCCGCGGCGTCGGACTCCACGAAGACGGCGTTGTAGGCACCGCGCACGCTGGCCAGCGGGTGGCTGAGCGGGATCATCGCGGGATGCACGCGCGCGGTGACCGACGCCCCGTCCGCGGCCCGCTCGCAGATCGCGAGGAGCTTGATGGTGCAGCCCATCTCCTTGGCGGAGGCGAAGTCGGCGGCGGTGACCTCGGTCATGCCCTCGCGGTAGACGTCGTCGAGGCGCACGCGTGTGTGGAAGGCGATCCCGGCGAGGATGGCGGCCTTGGCGGCGGCGTCGAAGCCCTCGACATCTGCGGTCGGGTCGGCCTCGGCGTACCCGAGGGCGGTGGCCTCGTCGAGCGCTTCCTGGTAGCCCGCCCCGGTGGTGTCCATGGCGTCGAGGATGAAGTTGGTCGTCCCGTTGACGATGCCGAGCACCCGGTTGACCTTGTCACCGGCGAGCGACTCGCGCAGCGGCCGGATCAGCGGGATGGCACCGGCGACGGCGGCCTCGTAGTAGAGGTCCTTGTCGTGCTCGCCGGCCGCGGCGTGCAGGGCCGCGCCGTCCTGGGCGAGCAGGGCCTTGTTGGCGGAGACGACGGAGGCGCCGTGCTCGAAGGCGGTGGTGATGAGGGTCCGGGCGGGCTCGATGCCGCCGATGACCTCTACGACGACGTCGATGTCCCCGCGCTTGACCAGGGCGGTGGCGTCGGTGGTGACGAGGGCGGGGTCGATGCCCTCGCGCACCCGGTCCGGTCGCCGTACGGCAACGCCCGCGAGCTCCACCGGTGCCCCGATGCGGGCGGCGAGGTCGTCGGCGTGCGTCGTCATGATGCGCGCCACCTCTGAGCCGACCACACCACAGCCCAGCAGCGCCACCTTCAGCGGACGCGTACGCATCATCCGACCTCGTTTCCTCATACCGTCTACGGTTGGACCAGTCTCACGCACCGGACGGTATTTTCTGCCTTTCGTCCGGATCGTGAGACGTTTATTTCATTTTCGGACGAGTGCGGAACGAAAGATCTTCGCCCGCGCCCGCCTCGCGCTTTCCCCGGCCCTCGCCGTCACCCGACGTCGAGACGCAGCAGGTCCTCCTCGGTCTCCCGCCGCACGATGACCCGCGCCTCGCCGTCCCGCACGGAGACGACGGGCGGGCGCAGCACGTGGTTGTAGTTGCTGGCCATGGAACGGCAGTACGCGCCCGTCGCGGGTACGGCGATCAGGTCACCGGGTGCCAGGTCGCCCGGCAGGAAGGCGTCCTTGACCACGATGTCCCCGCTCTCGCAGTGCTTGCCGACGACGCGCGCCAGCATCGGCTCGGCGTCGGAGGTGCGGGAGGCGAGGGCGACGCTGTACTCGGCGTCGTACAGCGCGGTGCGGATGTTGTCCGACATCCCCCCGTCCACGGAGACATACGTCCGCAGCCCGTCGAGGGGCTTGACGGTGCCGACCTCGTAGAGCGTGAAGGCGGTCGGGCCCACGATGGCCCGCCCGGGCTCGACGGAGATGCGCGGCGTCCGCAGCCGGGCGCTCTCGCACTCCCGCGTGACGATCTCGGTCAGCGCCTTCGCGATCTCGTGCGGCTCGCGGGGGTCGTCGTCGCTCGTGTAGGCGATCCCGAGCCCGCCCCCCAAGTCAATCTCGGGCAGCTCGACCCCGTGCTCGTCTCGGATGTCCTTGAGCAGCCCGACGACCCGGTGCGCGGCGACCTCGAACCCGGACATGTCGAAGATCTGCGACCCGATGTGGGAGTGGATCCCGATCAGCTCGATCCCGTCGAGCTGGAGGGCCCGCCGCACGGCCTCCGCGGCCTGCCCGCCGGCGAGCGGAATGCCGAACTTCTGGTCCTCGTGGGCGGTGGCGATGAACTCGTGCGTGTGTGCCTCGACGCCGACGGTGATACGGATCTGCACCCGCTGCCGCCTGCCCAGCGACTCGGCGGTGTGGGCGACGCGCACGATCTCCTGGAAGGAGTCGAGCACGATCCGCCCGACGCCCGCGGCGACGGCCCGCTCGATCTCCTCCGGCGACTTGTTGTTGCCGTGGAAGGCGATGCGCTCGGCGGGCATGCCCGCGGACAGCGCGGTGGCCAGCTCGCCACCGGAGCACACATCAAGATTGAGCCCCTCCTCGTCCAGCCACCGCACGACGGCGCGCGACAGGAAGGCCTTGCCGGCGTAGAAGACGTCGGCGTCGGTCCCGAAGGCGGTACGCCAGGCCCGCGCCCGCTCCCGGAAGTCGGTCTCGTCGAGGATGTAGGCGGGGGTGCCGTACTCCTCGGCGAGCTGGGTGACGGCGATCCCCCCGACGGTGACGGCCCCGTCCGCGTCCCGCCCGACGGTGTGGGCCCACACCTTGGGGTCGAGGGCGTTGAGGTCGGCGGGCGGAGCTGTGTTTGCTGCGTAACGCCCCTCGGTGAGGACATCGGCGTGACGGGGCCCGGCGGGGTGTGCGGAACGGCTCATTTCTTCGCTGGCTCTCTCGCTGGCTTCACAGGTGGTCGGGTGCGTCGATACCGAGCAGGGTCAGGCCGCCGGCCAGCACCGTCCCGGCGGCTTCGGCGAGGGCGAGCCGGGCACGGTGGGCGGCCGAGGGTTTCTCCCCACCGCGCGGCAGCACAGTGGGCAGGAAGGGCAGCACGGCATCGGCGACGGTGACGAGGTGCCGGGCGAGGCGGTCGGGAGCGCGGTGGGCCGCGGCGGCGGCGAGTACGCGGGGGTGGTCGGCGAGCAGGACGTATATCGCGCCCGCGGCCTCCACAGGCCCCGGCTCGGCGGCAAAGCCGAGGTCGGCGGCGTTGCGGGCGAGGGCGCGGGTCCGGGCGTGGGCGTACCGCACGCGGAAGAGGGGGTTGCTCTCGCGCTGGACCAGGTGCTCGCCGTCGATCCGGGGCCGGTCGTGGGCGGCGGGGTGGAGCAGCGCCCAGCGGCCGGCGTCCCGCCCGAGCGCAAGGGGATCGCCCGGCGCGGGCACGGGCCTGACCTCGACGGACAGCCCTTCGGTCGCGGTCCCGTCGGCGTCGACGCGCACACCGAGGACGGCGCTCCATTCCGCCGCGAGCGGCGCGGCACAGCTGGTGCGGACGAGGGCGCCCTGGGAGCGCAGGATGCGGGCGGTGGCGTCGGCGACGACGACGGCGCGGGGGTGGTGGGCGCAGTGCAGCTGCACGACGCGGCGGTCGCGGTCTCCGTGTCCGTCTCCGTCTCCGTCTCCGTCTTTACGGTCGACGTAGCCGTACCGTGGCCCGCGCCGCAGCACCTCGGCGACCAGCTCGGCCGGGGCGGTGCGGTGGAGGCTGATGTTGAGAAACCCGGGCCCGGTGAGGACGACGTCGGCGATGCCGTCGACGGCGGCGAGATGCACCCGCAGCACCTCGGCGACCCGGTACGGCGGCTGCCCGGCCGGCCGGGCCAGCTGCAGGGCGATACCGGTGGCGTAGTCACCACACCCGCCGGGCCCCGGCGGACCCACCCCGACCCGCACCGGCACGTCCACGTCCAGCTCCCCGCCGTCGACAGCGCGACGCACCGCGCGCAGCACGGTACGGGAGAGCTCTACGGGGGTCACGGGTCAAGCGTATGGGAGGAGGGGGGTGGGGAGGCCAACCGGTTTCGGGGAGTCCCGGGATATGGACGGGTGAGGCCAGAGGGGGATGGCAGGGCGATCACGCCTGAGCGGACGACTCGCTCTCCCCCGCGCGGGGGGACGAGGCGGCCCCGTCACCACCCGCCACCCCGACCCCCGTGACGGTCCGCTCGGCCAACTGCCGTACGAGTCTCACGAGCTCGGCCGGCTCGAAGGGCTTGGAGAGGAAGGCGTCGACCCCGGCGGCGAACCCCGCGTCGACCTCGTACCGCGTACAGGCACTCACGATCGCGATCGGAAGCTCCTGGGTACGCGGATCGGCACGCAGCCGCGCGGCGGTCCGGAGCCCGTCCAGGCGGGGCATGACCACGTCCAGCGTGACGACGTCGGGCCGCACCTGATGGACGACATCCAGACACTCGACACCATCGCCCGCGGTCACGACCTCGAAGCCCTCCAGCTCGAGATTGACCCTGATCAGCTGCCGGATGACCTTGTTGTCGTCCACAACAAGAACCCGGCCGGACGCCCTAGGCACCACTCGAGAGTAGGTCCGGACCGGCCACCGCGTCCGGCTTTTCCCCACTTCCACCCCTGCGGGGGACAACGCCCCGCGCGTGTGCCCCGACAGGCCCCACGACCCGCGAAAACCCGTTCATGACCACTCCGGGGGAGCTGGTAGTGTTCTACCCGTCGCCGCGAGCAACACCGAACGCGACGGACACGCCCCCGTAGCTCAGGGGATAGAGCAACGGCCTCCGGAGCCGTGTGCGCAGGTTCGAATCCTGCCGGGGGCACTTCGGATCAGGACCCTGACCTGCAGGAATGCAGATCAGGGTCCTTTGCGTCCACCGCGCGTGACCTGCCTGAATGTGGCGGACGCCACACCGAAACGCACACGGTCAGGTGGGTCGTCACTCTTTCCCCTCCGTCGGGTACTAAATGACGATGTATGGCGCAGGCGTCTCTTCGGTGACTCTGTGTCCTGGCGGTTCTGTCGTTCCCGGAATCGGAGCGTGAACGCATAGAGCAGCAGCGGCGACCCCCTCACGGCCGAGGGAGTCCCCGGCTGCCCGGTCAATTCATGCGGACCCTCTGAGATCCGTACCGTCGGCGATGCGGGCCCGGGCGGCACCGTGAGATCAGCTCGACCTGCCGAGGCAGTTGGCGTGGCAGCGGTGTGCGCCGCAAGGCTGTCCAAGGGCGACCTCGTCTTGGCGCAGGTGCCGATGGGGTCAACGGGTGGTGCGGCCAACACGCGTCAGGCCCTGGAGGACTTCGTCCGGGGGCGTGGCATCAGCGTGGACACCGCCGACCAGTATCGGAGGGTTTCCGCGTGGTACACCGCCGAACGGCGGGAGGCGATCGCCGGCACCGGTGGCGTGGCCTCATACACCCTGCTGCGTGAAGTGGCTCTGCATACCTTCGGCACCGCTGATGACCCGGAACGTCGCCTCGCACCGCGTCGGTGTTCCGGGAAGCCCGGCACAGGAGGCCCTGCATGCCGTGTGGGGTGGCGGCCCCGGTCGTCCTTCATGTCCGGGCCCGGCCGGGCTTGTCCTCCGTGCTGCTCGCACGGGCACCGTCATTCCTCTTCGTCCTCGATCCTCTTCGGCGCCTGGCGGTCCTGCTGCGACCCGTTGTCAAGCGACTGCCCCGGCGCTCCTTCGTTCTTCTTCGCGGCATCCGCAGACTTGCCCTTGTCCGGCCCTGCCGGTTTGGCCGTGTCTCCCGTCAGCCGGGCACAGTAAGCGGGGACCTCCGCCGCGCCGCCGGCTTTCTCCTCGAGGCGCGCCATGGACCGGCCGCGAGGCGCGGTGCCTTGGCGTTCCACTGCACGCAGGTACACCTTGCAATGGGCGCGCGTGTCAGCGTGCTCGGCATCGGGCCCCGGGCCCGGGTGTCGCGAGCGGCCCACCGACGGATCGGGATATGGTGGCGCGGGCAGCCGACCCTCCGGTGCAACTGTCCGGGACGGTGGGTCACTTGGCTGCTGTGTCGTGGGCGCGTCCTGCCGCGCGCCACCGCCGCGCTCGAAGGGTGAGGGAATCACCCCTGTCCCGGCCGCGACGGCCACGCCTCCCAGAGCGAGGGCGGCGACCGCCGCCGCGAGCAGCACCTTGAGCGAGGGCATGCGGAAGGGACCGGCCGCGAGAGGGCGCCGTTCGGCAGCCCGCCAGTCGTCCTGGGGCCGCACGTCCACAGCACGATCGAACAGGCTGCCGTCGTCCCGCGCAGCACGGAAGGCCCTGAGCGCCTGCTGATGCGCCGCGGGGTCGAGTTCACCGCCGCGGGCCGCCGACTTCAGGAGTGCGGTCAATTCTGGGGTTGTGGGGTCTTCCCGTTCCGGTGCCATGCTCATCCTTCGCGGCGGCTCATCGCTCGTCCCGCCAGCCTCTTGAGTCCGCGGTGTGCTGCGGATCGTACTGCGCCGGGGCGCTTGCCTAGCACGCGCGCGGCCGAGACGCCGTCCAGACCCACGACGACCCGTAGCAGTACGGCCTCGGCCTGATCGCGCGGAAGGCCGCCGATCAGGTCCAGCGCCTGGCGGGTGGAGAAGGTCTCCAACACCGCCGATTCGGTGTCCTTCACGTCCGGCACCTCGAGCACGTCCGCCTCGATCACCGAGATCTGCGGGCGCCGCCGTTGTCTTCGCAGGTGGTCCAGTGCCCGGTGCCGGGCGATGGTCGCCGTCCAGCCCCGGAACCCCGCGCCGTCGCCGCGGAACCGGCCGATGTCGCGGGCGATCTCCAGCCACGCCTCCCCGGCCACGTCCTCGGCCTCGTCGCCGACCAGCCCGCGCAGGTAACCGAGGAGTCCTGGCTGCACCAGCCGGTATGCCGTCGCGAACGCGTCCTCGTCGCCGCGCTGCGCACGCTCGACAGCCGTGCCCAGCTCCGCGTCGTACTCCCCCACGCTTCCCTCTTCGTGCTGCCTCGGCACCGCACACCGTGCCCGTGTCGCAGGGCGAGCCCCCTTGAGATCTGCGTACACCGACACGAAAACGTCACACGGGGCAGGATCTTCGGGCCGTTGTGACGGTCCGACGGCCGTGCAGCATCAGGTAGAACCGCTGGACCGACTCCTCGGGCCCGCCTGTCTCGAAGCGATTGACCACCTTCCCCAGTGGATTCCACACCCGCCCGTCAGGCATCCGGACGCCGACGGGCTGCCCGAACAGTTCCCGCTGCTGAGGGCTCAGATCCACCCACTGCGCGCCGGCCCTGCGGACGATGACCTCACCTGTGTACGCGCCGAGGTTCTGCAGGAGACCGATCGGCCGCACCACACGGTCGGAACTGCCGCGTCGCGCGCCGTCGATGATGAAGTCGACGAGGCGCAGGCTGGTGACGGAATAGTCGAAAGGAAGTCGACCGCGGGCCGCCAGGCCGCCCACGACCGTGTTCACGTACACGCGCATGCCGGACGCGCCGGGCAACTCTTTGAAGTCCAGATCCATATAGATCCCAGCGACCTGCGCGGGGCGTACATCACGGGCAGCGGATGTGACACCAGTCACTCCGCCTGCTCCCGGCTCACCCGATGGCGATACGCAGTTGCGCCGATGGCGCGACCCAGCCGATGAACCGGTCCATCGTCGCGCTTGGATCGGACACGCAACCGGCAGTAGGGTCCTTGCCGTTGACATGAAGGAAGATCCCGGCACCGCGGCCGGGCATGGCGGGTCAGCGGTTGAGTTCGATGACGAACGCCTTGGCGTACTGCGTCGCGTAGTTGGCGGGGTGTTCGCTGCCACGTTCGCCGGACTCGGTGAGCGGGAAGTCTGCGCGCCCTGGCTCGGTATGCGTGGAGTTGTAGAACTTCGACTTCGGATCTCGGACCCACCAGTGGCTGTCGCTGACCTTCGTGTACGGCATAGCGGTGCCGCCGGCCGCTACGCCGAAGCCCTCGGTGATCGTGTATGTGCCCGACGGCGTGGTGTCCGTGCTCTGCTTGCGCGTCGAGCCGGGGACGACGCCGTTCGACCCGACCCTGTCGGCGCTCGTGAAGAACTGCGCCTTCCAGCCGGAGGAGCCCTTCTGCCAGGCGGAGCTGCTGCACGGGCAACACTCCAGCCGCCGTGCCCGATCTGGCCCGTCACATAGCCTCCCGGCACGGCGAGCTGCTCCGCGTTGGAGGACTGCCCGAGCCGCAGCAACGGCTCCCAGGTCGGGAATTCATGCCTCCAGGGCATCGGTGACCTCCTTCATTCCGTTGATCGCAAGGAAGGTACGTATCGGGGTCGGCCAGGGCCGCCACCGGCCGGGCGGATCAGTCACCCTGCACGAGGCACAGCGCCCAGGCGCGACAGACTCGCTCCTGAGAGCGAGAACCGACTCACCGGCGCCGTGTCCGCGGGTCACGGGACCGCTGGGCCGCCCAGGTACGCGCCGGACCGGTTGTAGGGCCATGCGTTGGCGACGCAACCCTTCAGGCCCTTGATCTGCTGCATCATCGCCGGGGCGGGCTCGCCCGGCCCCGGGCAGGTCTCGTGGCCCCGGCCGATGCCGTGGCCGACCTCGTGGTTGATGATCAGCGCGCGGTAGTCGCCGATCGGCCCGTCGAACTCCGGCGAACCCAGCACCCAGCGCTTGAGGTTGACGACCACGTTCTCCCCGACCCGGCAGTTCACCTCACCCCTGGTCTGGAGACCGGCGGCCCCGCATATCCGGTCGACCGTGCCGGGCGTGGCAATCTTCACCGCCAGGTCGTAGAACCCGGAGCTCACCAGCCGGAACGAGTGCGTACCGCTGCGGGTCCAGCCCCTCTCGTCAGCGAGGATCGAGGAAACCTCGGCGGCGGCGTCGGCGGCCCGGATGTCGATGCCGTCCTCGACCATCACCCTGTAGCGCACCACCCGGCTTCCGCTGCCGATGGCCGCCCCGTCGGTGCGGGCCGTCGTGAACGTACCGGGGCCGGTGGCGGGAACGTCGACAGTGTCGTCCTCCGGGGAGGACGACGGTGACGGCGACGTGGAAGCAGCGGCCTTCGGGGACGGGCTGCTCTTGAGGGACGGGCTGGGACTGCTGCTCGGGGACGCGCTGCCGGAAGAGCCCGGCCGGGCCGTCAGGGGGGAGGTGGTGTCCTCGGCCACCGACTCGGCCTGCGTGTCCTGCCAGTGCGCGACGGCTACTCCCCCGCCCAGCATGGCGCAAAGGAATGCGCCGATCAACACCCCGCGTGCCGCACCGCCGTTGCCCGCGTGTCTGCTGCCGGCACGCGCGCGGCGTCTTCGGCCGCGATCGCCGGATGGGACCGATCTGCGCCGACGCGGTGCTTGCCGACCCACGGCAGACCGTCCTCCCTGGCTGAACGGCGCTGCGCGGCACTGTGCGGTGCGGCGGGCCGATGAATCGTACGGGTGGCCCGGACGGCCCCAGGCGCTCGGCGGTCTCATGTACCTCCCGGCCCGGTGTGAACCGACGCACCCCGCCCTGACCAGGAAAGCTTTAGTCGCACAAACAGACGACGGTCAAACCAGCGGACTAACGTGACATTCCTCGCAACCTGCAACGCGCTCCGCACATCCGCGCTGACCTCCCCTACCCGGTACCTACCCGGCACTTCACTCGCCGAGCGAACCTTCGACGACGGCCCGGGTGATCAGCGCTCCCCGCTGCGCATCAGGCGTAGACCTGCTTGGCCACGGACCTCGTTCGCGGCGGCGGCCCTCTGGTAGAACCGGCGAAGTACGCCATGCGTCCCAAGAGGCCCTCGACCATCCAGTCCGGCGCCGTGCCGACCACCCTGCCGTCCAGTTGGGACCGGTGCCGGCGGAGCAGGTCCTGGTCGTCGACGCCGTCGAGGAACTCATACGCGGCCCTCACCCTCTCGGGGCTCTCGAGCAGCAGGTCGACGTGCTCGCCCAGAGGCGCGACGTGTTCCCCGCCGAGGACCGGCAGGCACTCGGCCCCCGTCGGCGGGAAGTCCTCATCACACGTGAGGAGGACGTTCACCATCTGCCAGTCCTCGCCGAGGCTGCACAGCACCCCAGGGTTGACCTCCTCCTGATACCGCTCGTTGTCCAAGCGCCCGGCGAATCCCTGCTCCAGGTGATCCACCCCTTTCTCCACCTCTCGGACATGAACGCGGCGCATTCGCAACGAGTACCCACGCTCCTGCTCCATTCCTTCGGAGCAGCATGAACCTTGAGACGCTTCACGGCCCGACACACGGGCCGGCGGGCCTTGACAGAAGCCGGGCTAAGAAGCCGTTGTCTTTCCGGGAGTGGCGGGTGTGTTCCCGCTGGTGAGGCATAGAGCCGTGACGCCGGCGGCAGAAACGAAGTGCCATGTCGTCTGTGCGGTGGAGGTGTCGGGATGCCGTCTGTAGTGGGGCTGTTGCAGGAGCGCGAGCGTGCCGCTCGGCAGCGGGTGGAAGCTCTTCAGGCCGAGCTGCGCGAGGCGGAAGCCGTGTGGGAGCGGTTCGTGATCGCCCGGGAGACGGTCGGACTGGTACTAACTGAGGCGCGCGGAGGCAATGAGGTGCCGCCGGTCGTGGCAAGCGAGCGGCCGGTGCGGACCGCTGCGGCTGTGCCGGGATCGGTCGTGCCGGTGTGGAGAGACGGCCTCGATGTCGGTGTGCTTGCGCCGGACTACCGCCGACTCGTGGATGTCCTGGCTGGCGGGACCGGGGGTGGGGAGACGATGGACTGTCGGCAGCTGGCAGTGGCGCTCGGGCTGGACGCGGTCCCTGCGAAGGTCGAGGGGGTGCGGTCGAAGGCGAAGCGCCTGGTCGCGCGAGGCCGGCTGGCCGAGGAGCGCCCGGGGGCGTTCAGCATGGTCGCCGGGCAGCTCGGTGGCTCGTAGGCTACCGGGGCGGGGTTCCGGCCGGGACGCCCGGAACCTGGGAGAAGGGGCTCGGTGGTGGCAACGCTTTCGGAGGTCAAGGCCCTGTTGGGTGAGCCCTGGTTCAACTGGTCGGATCCGGCGCCATGGATCGAGATGGAGCGGGAGTTCGGCATCGAATTCCCTGCCGACTTCCGCGAGATAGTGAACGCCTACGGCTCGATCGAGATCAACGGGCAGCTGTACCTGGAGCACCCCGCCGGCCATCTTCTGCACAGCCTAGGAGAAACCATCAGGGGGGATCTCGAGATGTGGCGGGAGGAGGACATGGCAGAGTTCCTGCCCAGTCCGGCAGGAGCGGGTCCCGGGGAGTTGATGCCGGTGGCGTCGGCGACGACGGGAGAATGGGTTTTCCTTCGTGTTCCAGATGGACCCTCATCGCCCTGGCGTATCCTGGTTCAGGAGCTTGACAGTCCGGCTTGGACTCTCCATGAGATGACGTTCATTGAATGGCTGCTGGCGTATCTCAGAGGTGAGGACGTGACGGTGTGTTCGCGCAACCTCGCGCCTGACCGTCCGTTCTACGAACCCCTGTCCTGAACCTGAATAGGGTGGAATCAGCGTGTTCGCCGGGCGAGTCGGCGGCTCATGACCATGCTCATCGACCACCGGGTCATCGCTTCCGAGGTGTCGGTGCGGCCTTCGTAGTCACGGGCGAGTCGGCGTGAGCGCATCAGCCACGCGAACGTTCGCTCGACCAGCCACCTCTTCGGCAGCACCGTGAAGCCCATCGTGTCGTCGCTGCGTTTGACCACGCTCAGCCCGATCCGCAGAACATGCCGGGGCGGACGACATGAAGCGCTGGCTCCCCGAGCAGATTCTTCAGATCTTCGAAGGTATGTGCCTTTGCCGTTGTGCCGGAGCATATTCCGTCGATGCCGGACCGCTCAGAAGGATCGGTAGTACGGCGTCCCGACCGTCGCCGCAACGCTGAATGGAGAGAAATGCTCCTCGGTGAGCACCCGGTAGACGAACTCCGAGGCGGTCATGTCGAAACGCTGGAAGGGCTCCAACGGATCCACTCGCGCCACCACGGGCCAGCTCGACGGCTCCTGAGAGGCGTCGGCCAGCCAGAAGCACTCCTCCTCGATGAAGGAATAACCCCACTGGACAAGACCGCTTCCCTTGTGCTCAGCGTCCACGCCGAGAACCCCGAACGGTTCGAAAACCCGCCGGTTTTCGGGGTTGCCGCGCACGGACCTGAGCAGCGACTCGTGATTCGAGAGAACCGATTCCGTGTCTCCTTGCGCCGCCAGCACCAGAACATGGTCACTGAAGGCACCCCATGGCGCGAAGCGGCGGCGCAATTCCTTGAAGTCAGCCGGCAGAGGAGTACCCAGGGCACTTTCGGTGCCGGACCAGTCGGGGTCGCCGGGCTCGGCGCTCCAACCCGTCACCGCCACCAGACGATCAACCCACTCCATTTGCACCCCTCCGCGCGGCTTACGAACCGAACCTATTGCCTCTTGGTCAGGGCTTGTTTCCAAATCACCCGATCAACCCCCATCAGGGGATGTCCCAGTACGGTGTGCCCACGTACCGTGTAGCGGACGGGAGTTCGACCGTCATCAGGGGCTCGCTGAACCAGGACCGCCGAACCGATGTTCCCATGACCTTCTCCGCAAGAGCAAGGATGTTCGCACCCCACAGGCCCTCCGCATCGAGAAGCCCGTCACACCAGGAGGCCCTCCAACGAGGGTCATCAGCGCGAAGCGCATTCACTGACCCGTCGTACTCTTCGTACACGACCAGGTCGCCGTCGACCGCATAGTGGACGCTGTCGGCTCCATTCACATCGAAACGCACGCTGAAACATCGGCCACCTCGCGACAAGTCACGTAAAGCCCCGGGAACCGCTGCGACGTATCCGATGCTTTCGATTGTGTAGGCAATATTTCCCGTTTGCCCGACACCCGCGAATTCGGAATCGTCGGCCAACTCCAGCGCCTCCAGAGCCGTCAGGCTCCGCGTCGCAGCCAAATCTCCACCCAGGCGCCGGATCACATCGTCACGATCGACTGCCTCGATGAGGGAAATCGTCGGGACAATGTAATCCTCCTCCAGTTCGAAAATCCAGGAGAATTCTCCACCAGCACCTGTCATGATCACCTCGGAATGAGACACGAGAACGGGTCCGCGAGGGGTTACCCTACGGACCCCGTTGGCCGAAAGGTGATCGACCGGCCGGGGCGGCGCACTGGCTACCCCTCGGTGCCCAGGCGGCCTTCGAGGACGGTCCTGGTGATCAGCGGGCGGCCCCACAGGGCGAGGAGTTCGTTGGCGAGCGCCACGATCGGGAGCGGGTGCCGTTCGCCCTGCACCTCGATGGCGGCGGCCGAAAGGCCCCGTGGGACGGCGTCGGCGTCGAGGAGGGCGCGCCACTCCTCGGGCCCGAGCTCCAGGTACTCGAGGCCGGTCAGCCGGGCGATCTCAGCGGGGTCGGCGAGCGTACCCGGGTAGGCGCTGAGGGTCCGCAGCCGAGGCAGACCGACGACCGGCTCGAGGCTGAGCGGCTCGCCCTCCCATACGCCGATGCCGAGCACCTCCAGATCGGGGTGCGCGGCGGCCTCCACGCTGTCCAGGCTTCGGACATTCACCCTGGCCACCACCGGCGGATGGTCCCAGGCACGTCCCGAGTACCAGTCGTTGCGGCGGTTCACCACCATGTCGGTCAGGGAGTCGGCGCGCAGTTCGGCACCGATGTTCCGCTCGTGGTCGAGCATGATGATCTGCCCGACGTGCCCGCTCGGCCCCGGTGTCAGATCGACCGCCACCCGGTCGCCTCCACCGTTGTCGCCGAAGACTATCCAGCCGGGAGAGCCGACCAGATCCTGTACCGCGGCGTCCGGAGCCGTGACGACCGCGTCCATCGCCGCGAACCGCCAGGGGCAGGGACGGGACTTCACATCCGCGACATACAGCCGGTCCAGTGCGAAGAGTTCGCAGCCGACCGCGTGGCCGATGCGCTCCATCGCCTCGTAGGCTCCCTCCCCGTCCTCCCCCCGCGCACGTGTCACCCGGAAGAGCACCTTGAGCTCCTCGGGCAGCGCGATGCCGAGACGCGCCTCCGCCTCGGCGATCTCTGCCTCCGTCGCTCCGATGGCGTCGGGCATCCGCTCGCGGAGTGTCCGCTCCAGCAGCGCCAGGTCCACCGACGCCGACGGCCCCGTGGCGGGCGCCGGTTCGGGAAGGCGGCGCCAGGGCTCGGGGACGGCTCCCTCGATCAGGAGCAGCGCACCCAGGTAGGGACTGCCGAAGCCCGGCTCCACGGCCGGACCCGCGTCGAACACGCTGAGCACAGTCTTCCCGTCCGGCGCGCTCTCCACCATGAAGGAGACGGTGTCCACGCCGTCGGCCTTGAGCGCGCTCTGCACGCGCTCCACTGCGGTGAACTCGTCCTGCATGTCATCGACCTGGGCGGCACGTCCTGGCAGGGGGAGGGGCTGGCACACGGGCACACTCCAACTGCCGTGGCTGATCTGGCCCGTCACATGGCCGCCCGGCACGGCAAGTTGCTCCGCGTTGGAGGACTGCACGAGCCGCAGCAACGGCTCCCAGGTCGCGAAGTCATGTCTCGAGGGCAACGGTCTCCTCCGGTTGTTCGGTTGCTCGCAAGGAACGCGCGCATCAGGCAAGGCCGCCGATCCCGGCGGGTCGAACGGGCGCGGCTCAGTCGCGTGTGTTGCCCTGCAGTCGGCGTTGCAGGAAGGTGGCAAAGGTCTCGTCCTCCAGGCAGATGAGGGCGGAGCCGTCCGGCTCGATGTAGCCGACGCGCCAGTCCTGAGGATCGTCCTTGGCAGTGAGCCAACCGGCCGCTCGGCCCTCCACCTCTCCCCACTGCAGGAACCGCCGATCCTCGTTCAGCCGGCGCAGAGCCGGGGCCGCCCGGCTCGCTGCGCTGTCGGCGCCTGTCTGCACGACGGGAAACACCCGCACGCCCGCGATGACCCCGCCGGGGAATTCCTTCATGACCGCCACGTAGTCCTCCGGGAGGCTGTCGCACGACTCGCTCGCAGCGCGGTCCACAGCATCTGATCGTCGACCGGCACGGCACCCCGCTCGCGGTGTCACTGACCGGCGGGCGTCGTCACGATGTCAGTCGGCTCATCCCGCTGCTCGATGCCATTCCAGGCATCCGGAGCCAACGCGGACGGCCCCGTCGGCTGTTCACCGACCGCGGCTACGACTTCGACAAGTACCGCAGGCTTCTTCGCGGCCGAGGGATCACACCGAAGATCGCCCGTCCAGGTGCCCCGCACGGCTCCGGACAGGGCAAGACCCGCTGGGTGGTAGCGCCGACCTGCATCCGGGCTTCCTCGCACTCGCCTGCAGCATCATCTGTTGGAGACGCCCCCGAACCGCATTCTGAAACGATCAGTAGTCCACGGGCCATGACGGCACCGCCGCACCTGCTCTTCGGGAACGCCGCCCGGTCACGTACCCACCGATTCCCAGCCCGGTCCCGACCAGCGTCAGCAGGGCTCCGAAAACCCCCACGGCCAGCATCACCCACGGCAGGGCCGGCACTTCCCGGACACGGCCGCGCACGTCGGAGGCCGCGACGCTGCCCGACTGCTCGCTGAGAAAGTAGCGCGAGTCATTCGCGCTGGCCCGGTGGTCCCCGAGCAGGAACAGTCGCCCCTCCGGGACGGTCACGTCGTACTGTGCTCCCGCCCGGCCGAACTTGTCGCGCATCACGTACGGTTCGTCGATCTGCCTGCCGTTCACCGCGACCCGCGCACCGTCGCGGGACTCCACGTGGTCTCCGCCCAGGCCGATCACCCGCTGCACGACCGGTGCACCCCCGTACCGGCCCGGCACCCTGACGAGAACGACATCGCCCCGGCCTATCTCGTCCTCGTCGATGCGCTCGATGGCCAACCGCTGGCCCGGACGATAGGTGGGCTGCATCGCGTCGCCCGTGATAGTGACCTGCTCGTCTGCGAGGCCACCGTCATACCCGATGCCGCCGAGCAGCAGTACCAGCCCGACCGGCACAAGCACCCAGCCGGCGACGCTCAGTCCGCGACCTTCACTTCGCTGCCGCACCAACGCCACCTCCATCACTGCTCCCTGAGAAACCGGCGACTACGCTGATGGTCACATGTCTCCGACCGAGCGGCCCGGCTGGAACTCCGGCTCAAGGGCGTACTGCACGATCCCGAAGGGCTTGAAATCGGAATCCGTAAGGACCCTGTAGAGGAATTCTGAAGTCGACATCTCAAATTTACGCCACTCCCCGGCGTCACCTCGGGCGAGAATCGGGTATTTACCGGGATGTTGAGCATCGACAAGCCAGCAGTACTGATCGGCCCACTCCGTCGCCCCCCACTCGATGACCCCATTGCGTCCCGGCGAGTAGGCGGGGTGCGGATCATCGGCTTCGCTCGCCGAAAGAGAAGCTCGCCACTGGGTGACGAAGTCGAAGGCGGGGGAGTCCGACTGCGCGAGAAAGAATACGGATTCGCAGAACGTACCTCCACCGAATGCCTCGACGAGCTCCTTGTAGTCCGCCGGCAGCGGGAGCTGGAGCTCTGACTCGATCGACTCCCAGCCGACGGAAAGCCCCAGCGGCTCCCACCGGGTCAACTCGATCAGGCGCTGTACCCACATAGGAATACCTTTCAAGAGTGAGGGCGTAGGTGACTTTCGTTTACACCCAGTCACCTACGCCCATTGTAGGCTTACCGATTCGGCATACTAGCTCAGGGTTTCATCCCTGTGGGAGTATTCCAAATCGTTATTGGTTCGGCTGGAATTTCTCCGGTGTCCATGTTCAGCCAGTTGATGGTCAGGTGGTCGGGGGCACCATTGCGTCCGGTGTAGTGGGCGGTCACCTCGTAGTAAACCGTCTGGCCACTGTTCACCATCGCGGCGACCTGGTCCTCCACCTTCTTCATCTGGGATCTGTTGGGCCTGCCGTACAGGGAGACGAGATTCCGGCGGTCCGTACCACTACCACCCAGTTGGTTTCCGAGCAGGTGGCCGCGGTTCATCCCCACACCATCCACGAAACCGGGAGGCCTGGTTTCGGGGTGGTTCCTCATGGGCCGCGGAACCGGAGATCCCGCGATCATGGAGTCGGAGTCTCCCATCGTCTGGCCGGCGTCGTTGATCCAGCTGAAGTCGCCCTTGTTCAGACAGGCTCGCACCCCCTGTGCCCGGTCGTACTTGTCCAGCGGCTGGTAGAACACCGCGCTCTGGTCGTCGGTGCAGTTGTCCTGTGTGAACGGGAACCGTGCCACGCCCGGAACCCAGTCCCACTTCTCCTCGGGCGTGATGAGCCGCCCCTTGCTGAGGTCGTCCGTGGGCTCGGACTCGTAGCCGTTGGGGGCCGTCTCGTTGTACCACCCGATCCCCGTCAGGAAGGTGTCGACGACAGAGGTCCAGCCGCCCCTCGCCTTCTTGGCGCCGCCCACGACGGCGTCGCCGATCGTTTCGATGACGTCGCCGCACCAGTCACAGCCAAAGATGTGGCCGTCCAACTCGACGAAGCTGGTGGGGTTGCCACCGGTGAAGGCGTACCGGTTCCCGGTGTACGGATCGGAACCGAGCCCCATGTCGGCGAGGGCGCCGTTGTACATGTCCCGGCTGGTGAACCGGTTGAGTCCGGGGTTGTAGTCCCGAAAGCCCATGTCGTAGGTGGCCGAGTGGGCGTCCCACCGCTTCGAGTTGTAGCGGTAGGGGTTGTACGCCTCCTTGGTCGGGTCGCCGGCGTCGGGCTTGTCGATACCGGTGAACTCGGACTCGTCGTCCGACCCGTAGGCGGTGTAACCGTAGGTGGCCTTGGAGTTGCCGTCCTTGTCGGTCAAGGTCTCGACGTCGGTGTGCGAGTTGTAGCCGTAGTAGCTGTCCTCGCTGGTGCCGTCGGTGTTGTGCTTGACCTGAGACAGACGCTCGCCCCACGGGCTGTACTGGTACGACTTGGTGAGCTCGCCGGAGACCTCCTCACCGAGCACCTCGGTCGACAGACCGAGGTAGGTGAAGTCGGTGGTCTTGCCGTCGGCCGTCTTGGACGCCGTCCGGTCGAGCGGGTCGAAGGAGTACTTGGTCGACTTCAGCGTGCCGCTGTCGTCTGCCTTCTGCGACTCGACGACATGGTCGAAGCCGTCGTACACCGAACGCTCGATGACCTTTCCGCCACCGGTGACGGACTCCTGACGGCCGAACGGGTCGTAGTTGTAGGTGGCGGTCGAGCCGCCGACCGTTGCCGAGACCAGCCTGTTGCGGTCGTAGGCGTACGTCGTCGACGTGCCCTTCACCGTCTGGCTGACGACATTGGCGTTGTCGTCGTGGACGTAGGTCTCGGTGCCCGCGCCGCTACCGGTCTTGACCGACTTGGCGAGCCGGTTCGCGGGATCGTAGGTGTAGTCCGTGGTCGACTCGAGATAGGCCGAGTTGCTGTCGGCGTTCATCTTCTTCGCGACGTCCTGCGCCTTGTTCCCGTTGGGGTCGTAGGTGTAGGTGTGCGAGGAGACGAGGGTGCCGTTCGGCTTCTTCTCCGAGGTTGTCTTGACCGCACCACTGAGGTAGTAGGTGTAGTCGACGGTGTTCTTGTTGTTCTTGGTCTCCTGGAGCTTCAGGCCCCGGTCGGTGTACGTGTACGACGTCAGCTTCGGCGAAGTGTCCGAGGACGACTTGCCGACCGAGACCGTCTTGACCAGGTCCCGCAGGTCGTAGGTGTACTTGGAGAACTGGTCGGGGTGGGTGATCGTCTCCGGCTTGCCGTTGCTGTCGTAGGTGTACGACGTGGTCTTCTTCTCAGTCCCGGCGAGCGCTTCAGTGATCTGGTCGACCTGGTTCAGGCCGGTGTAGGCGATCGTGTAGGCGTCGATCCGGGCACCGGAGGAGGTGTCGTCGATCGAGGTCAGGTTGCCGTTGACGTCGTAGGCGTAGGCGAAGGACTTCTTCTCGGTGTCCGTCTCGCCGGCTGTGTCCCGCACCAGCTTCACGCCGTCGGCTACGACCGTCCCGGCGCTGTTCTGGTCCAGCTTCAGCTTGGCGTCGTTGCCCTGCTTGAGGCTGTAGGAACCGAGCGAGACCCATGTGCCGGTGGCGGCGCTCTGGTCCTTGGTAACCGCCGGGTGCGTGGTGGCGCCCTGCGACAGGGTGTACTTCGCCGTCGTGGCGGCGCCGGTCACCTTCGGGTACTTCACGTACGCGGTGTACGAGCCGTCCTTCGGGATGTTCAGCGTCCATGTGAAGGCGTCCGTCCCCGTACCGACCGCGTGCGTCCGGTGGTCGTAGCCCTGCTGCCCGGTGGTGTCGCCCTTGGCCCACGATCCCGTGGCCGAGGTGTGGTGACTGTCGGAGTTGTCCACCAGGACCACCGACTTGCCCACGGGGACACCGTCGTCCGCCTTGGACTTCAGCTTGCTGTCGGGGTAGTACGACCACGTCATGGTGCGGTCCGAGGAGCCGCCCGCCGACGTGAGCGTGCGTGCCTTCTGCTGTCCGAGCTCGGTGTAGTCGTAGGTGGTGGTGATGTCCCACGGGTCGGTGGACTTCTTCGTCCAGCCGTTGTCGAAGTACTCGAGGGCCGTGTCGTTGCGGACCGTCTGGCCCTCGGACGGCGGCAGCGACTTCTTCGACACACGGCCCACGGCGTCGTACACCGTCTGCGTATAGACGTTGGGGTCGTTGTAACGGGGGTCGTTCCGGTCGTACGGCTGGAACTGCTTGACCGGGCGGTTCAGCGCGTCGTACTCGGTCCGCTGGGTGAAGTCGTCCGCGGTGGCCGTGGCCGCGCCACGCGGTGAGATCACCTTGGTGGTGTTTCCGACCTGGTCGTACTCGTACTGCGTCTCGCGGAACGTGGTCCCTTCGTGAGGGGCCCGGACCGCCTTCTGCTTTCCTCGCTCGTCGTAGTCGGTGTAGGTGATGTTGCCCTCGGCGTCCTTGGACTGGACGGCCAAGGAGTCCTTGTCGTAGGTCGTCGAAATGGAGTTGCCGGCGGCGTCCGTGACCGTGGTGACCCGGTGGTTCAGGTCATAGGCGGTCTTGGTCAGGTAGTCGGCCGTGTCCGTCGTGGCGTTCTTCCTGGGATCGACGATCCGGGTGACGTTGCCGACGTTGTCGTACTCGTAGGAGATCCTGTGCTGCGCGGAGTTCACCACGGAGGTGAGCTGGTAGATCTCGTCGTAGAAGTTGGTGGTGACGTGGTCGGTGGTGTCCGCCGTTGTCAGTACACCCTTGGGCTCGGTCGTCGTTCTGAGGTTGCCGACCTTGTCGTAGGTGTAGACGGTTTTGCGCTCGGCGGAGGTGGCCGTGTCCTTCGGCGCTGTGTCCGAGGTGATCTGGTCCGCCGCGTCGTAGACCGCCGTCGAGACCGCGCCGTTGGGTGCGGTCGCCTTGGTGACGTTGTCGTTGGCGTCGTACTCAGGCGCCGCCAACGTGATCAGGTCACCGGCCGCCTGGTCCTTCGGCACCACCTTGGCCAGCGGACGCCCGAAGGTGTCGTAGGCCTGCGTGGTCTTCTTGCCCAGTGCGTCGGTGGTCTCCCGGACCTGGCCGCGCTCGTCGTACACGAACGACGTGGACTTGTTCAGCGCGTCGGTGATCGTGGCCGGGTAACCGGTGGGGCCGAAGTCGCTGTTCGTCGTCGGGCTGCCGTTGGCGTCGGTCGCCTTGGTCATCTGGCCGTGGGTGTTGTAGTCGTACGACGTCGTGTAGTCACCCGCCGTCGTGGTGGCGACGCCCTTGGGGTCGGTGACCGTCTTGAGGTTGCCGAAGGCGTCATAGCCGAACTGCCACTTGCGGCCTTCGGGTGAGGTCTTGGTGGCCAGATCGGCGGCGAAGCCGTCGGCGCGGGTCTGGTACGTGTACTGCGAGGAGTTTGCGGGGTAGACGCCCGGAGCGCAGTCAGCGGCAGATGGGACGCCCGCCTTGTTGTTCTCCGCGTCGCGTGACCAGAGCGGGTAGCCGGTCTTCTGGTCGTAGCAGTAGGCGGTCTTGGCCCCGTTGTCCTCTTCCAGGTAGGTGACGTTGTTGTCCGCGTCCCACGACATCCGCGTGGTCTCCGACTTGGCGTTGGTCGTCTGGACCGGGCGGCCGAAGTCGTCCGCCACGTAGTCGGTGGCGTGCGACTCGGAGTCGGTGACCCTGGTGTCGGTGAACTTGGGATTCGTGGCGTTCACGGCGTAGGCGAAGCCGGTGGTGCCCTGAAGACGGTCGGTGATCGTCTTCGTCCACCAGTGGTACTTCGGGTCGTCACCGGCCTGCGGGGCGTAGTACGCCAGGGCCGTGCCGTTGCCGCGCGGGTCGGTGGCCTTGACGAGCTTGACGTTCTTGTTCCCCTGCGTGGCGTCATAGGTGAACGTGAAGTCCTTGGGCTGGCTGGAGCCCAGGCCGTCGGTGAACTGGCCCAGCAGGCCCTTGTCCGTGTAGTAGAAGGCGATCTTGCGGCCCGAGATGTCCGTCATGGACTTCACGTGGTCGTAGATCTTGGAGTTGGTCAGGTTCGAGTCCGTGACCTTCGCGCCCGAGTCGTCGATGTACTCGTAGGACGCGTCACCCTTCTTGTAGTACTCGACGGTGAGCGACGTGCGGCCGGCCGGGTCCGTGATGTACTTCAGGAACTTGGTCGGCTTGTTGTTGGACTTGCGCTCCTCGTAGGTGAACGTCTGGGTGTTGCCGTTCTTGTCGACGGTCGACGTCATGTAGCCGTCGCAGCCGAAGAGGAAGCGGGTGCCGTCCGGGCGGGTCAGCGTCCAGGCGTCCGGGACCGGGTCCTTGGTGGGCTTGCAGTCCAGGGCCGGTTTGGCCTCCAGCTTGTAGTGGACACCGGCCGGCGCCTTCCACACGCTGTTCGTTGCGTCCCAGCGGAAGACATGGGTCGTGCCGTCACCGTCCGGAAGTCGGATCTCCGTGGGGTTCGGATTCGGGTGGAAGTCCAGGGGCGCGCCCAGCCGGATCGGGCCGGCGGCCTGGAACGACCAGCCATGTCCGGCAACCGTGTCCGAGGTGTCCTGCGAGTTGTACGCGAACCGGGCGAACGTGGTGAGCCCCCGTCCCGGGTTCGTGAACGCGTTGTACGACCAGACGCTGTTGCCCGACGCCAGGTTGGTCATCACCGTCGACCCGGCGCCCGTGTTCTTGCCGGTGTAGGAGTAGAACTTCTCCAGGCCGAGCTGGTTGGAGGTCGGGTCCTCGACCGCCACGTTCTGCTTCAGCGCCGGGATGCCGCCCGTGCCCGCCGACAGCCAGCTGCCGTCGGAGACCTCGCGGACGTCCCAGCCGAGGACGTACTCGTTGCGCTTGTTGCCGGAGTCCGAGTTGATCGGGGTGGCGACCTGGGCCTGGATGGTGGCCGACTTGCCCGGCAGCAGGGCCGGGATCGGGGTCTCCAGCTGGTTGCCGCCGGTCGTGACGTCCGTGCCGTCGGGGAGCTTCCAGGTGTAGGACAGCTCCCGCTCGCCCGCTGCCCACGCCGAGGACGTGGTGTTGGTGACCGTGAAGTCCACCGTGTAGGTGGTGTTCGGGGTCATCCGGGACGGGGTTGTGGGGGCGTAGTACGTCGAGGAGGTGGTCGAGTCGACGTAGATGACCTGCATGTACGGGCGCAGCTGCGGGTCGGCGGCCTCCGCCGACAGGAACAGGCTGCGCTCCTGCGGGCCGGTGGTGGACTCGTCCTTCAGCTTGACCGCGACGCCCTTGTTGCCGGCCGGGGTCTTCACCCAGCTCTGCATCAGGCTGGTGGCGTCCCACCAGTGCCGGCCGACGTCCGACATGTTGGCCACGGTGTCGGAGACGGCGGCGTTCATGTCACCGCCGGCGCTGGTCCAGGCGGTGGTGGAGGTGGCGTTGTTCCAGGTGGCGCTGGTCTCGGCGAAGTCTCTTGTCAGGGCGTGGAGTTCGTAGATGGCTCCGTTGCTGCCCGTGGTGGTCTCGGCGCCCCACATGTACATCCGGTTGTCGAGCACCGTGGCGGTGGCCGGGATGTCGCTGGTGGGGAACTTCAGCACGGCACGGGTCTTGCCGTAGGTGCCGGAGTTGTTGCCGACGCTCAGCCACTTCTGGCCGACGTCCCAGGACTGGATGGTGTCCTGGTTGGTGGTGGGCTGCTGTGAGGAGAGGGTGGTGTCGGTGACGCCGCCCTGGCTGCCCTGGATGATCTTCATCGTCCGGCCGGCCTTGGGGATGCCCACGACGCGGGTCGGGGATCCGAGCAGGTCGCCGTCCTCGGTCTTGACCACGATCTGGTAGTAGTACGACTTCCCGATCTCGCTGGACGAGGAGTCGGGGGTGGGCACCGCGGTGGTGTCGGTGTACGCGGTGGCCGCCTTGTCGATCGGCGCGATCAGTGTCGCCGCGGAGGGCGTGAAGTCCTGCTGCGTGGAGCGGTGCAGCTGGTACTCGACGATGTCCGCGCCCGTGTCCCCGGCGGTGTTCTTGTACGTCGGCCAGTGCAGCTCGGGGCCTGTGGAGTGCACCACGGTCGGCGAGTCGAGCGCGGTGCCGACGCGGCCCCAGGTGACGGTCAGCCGCGGAATGCTTGAGGTCTCGCCGCCGTAGTAGCCGTCACCGGCCTCGTAGCGGGGGCCGCCGAGCGGCCCGGTGGACGACTCGTCCTTCGCCTTCAGGATGAAGCCGTGGTTCGCGGTGCCGTCGACCCACTTCTGCACCGTGTCGGCGACCGGGAACTCGTGCCACTGGTTGTACTCGCCCTTGTTCTTGACGATCTGGGCGGGGTTCACCAGGCGGACGGCGTCCGCGATGACGGAGGTCGAGGCGGAGGCGGGACCGTCTCCAAGGACGATCTTGCCAACGGTGCCCTTGTCGAACGGCAGCTGCGTGCCGCCGTTCAGCGAGGTCCACACGCCGTTGGTGCCGGCGGACTGGTCGACGGTGAACGTCTGGGTGCCGTCGCGGTGGGTCACCGTGTACGGGGCGTTCGTCGCCCGGTCGGTGGCCGCGACGTAGTGCACGTCGACACGGTAGGAGGCTGTGTCGGTGACCTTCGGCTGCCAGGTGTACTTGTCCCCGGCGACGGCGTCCTTGTTGTAGTGGTAGTCCTGGCCGATCGCGTACTGGGTCAGCGTCGAGCCGGAGGCGGGCCAGGTGCCGGTGGCCGCCGTCGTACCCGCGTCGCCGTCGTCGGCCTGGACGCTGGTGCCGGACAGCTCGCCCAACAGTCCCGAGGTGTTGGACCATGTCGCCGTCGACTCGTCCCACGCGCCGGTCGCCCGGTGCGCCTCCATCGTCACATCGTTGCCGTTGGTGGTGTGCGACTGGTCGAAGTAGACGCCCAGCCGCGCCCCGTCGACCTTCACGCCGGCCGGGATCTCGTCCAGCGGGAACTTCAGCAGCGAACGGGCCTGGGCCGTGCTGGAGGTCTTGCCGGTGGACAGGTTCCAGGCGGAGTTGAAGTTCACGCCCGGCTGGTCGGACAGGACCATCGTGTCCTGCGAACCGGACGGCGAGGGCGCGATGGTGATGGTCGGGTCGATGACGACCGGGTACTGGCGCTCCTTCGCCGCCAGCCACTTCGCGTCCGGCGTGACGGTGAGCTTCCAGCCGGCGCCATCGCCGTCGCGGGAGAGCTTCTGGGTGACGGCTGCGCTGTACTCGTACCCGTACGGCGACGAGGCCGACTTCTTCGCGTCGGTCATGTACGGCGCCGGGATGACCAGCACCGGGGTGTTCGGCAGTTCGCCGAAGAACGCGATCGAGCCGTCCTTGCGGGCCTTCGGGGTCAGGCCCTCGGTGTTCAGGGTGAAGGTGTACTTCACCGGGCCGGCGGGCCGTTCGGCGAGGGTGATGTTCTCCTTCACCCGGCCGGGGCCGACCTGGTACGAGAGGTCGGCGCCGTTCGCCGCCCCCTTGTAGGTGACGGTGGCGCCCTTCGCCTCCGGCTTGAGGCGGGCTCCCGCGCCCTCCAGCCCGAGCGTGACCGACCGGCCGCCGTCACCAGCCTCGAAGCGGAGCAGCCGGTCCGGGTCGGACCCGAACCAGCTGCGGCCGGTGTTGGCCGTGTTGGCGAACTCGAAACCCTTGGCCTTGGTCTCCGCGACCCGGGTGTCGATGTTCTTCCAGGTCTTGGAGGCCGTTTCCCTGTACGAGGTCGGCGCGGCCGACAGCTCGGCCTCGACCCGGCCGTCGGAGAGCTGCCAGAAGCGTGCCGTGGGCGTCCGGCGGGAGGTCAGCTCCTTGACCCGCTTCGCCTTCGGATCGTTCTTTCCCTTGGCGAGCTTCTGCCGGTCGGCTATTCCGTGGTTGCCGTACGAGGGCAGTTCTTTGCTTTCGTTACCGTCTTCTCCGAACCAGTCGGTGACGGTTTCGACAATTCCCTTACCATCGTCCTTTTCGGGCTCTGATGGCGGGGCCGCGTAAGCGACCTGCGGCAGTAGCGTGCCTGCCACCGCCGCGACCACCAGACAGGAGAGATATCTCCTGTAGGGGACCTTCACGTCATTACCTTTCGACATCGGCGGCCGACCCCCGACGAGCGCGAAACGGGCACGCCGAACGAGCCGGAGCGGAGAGTCCCGGCCCGGCCTTGAGCATGGCTGTGCAGCCGCATGCGAGCAGCCGAAAGGCCAGTTCACGGGCGCGGCAGCGGATTATTGACCACGTGAGTGACACCCCGTCAAGCCCATGGACATTGTGGGCAACCCGACCCTGAAAGGCGCTCACTTCACCCCTTTTGTCCCGTCGTTCGCGCGGTTCTCTCCGCGTGGTGTATAACCGCCCGGTTCGACCACAGAATCGATTCGACCCACCGAAAGCCGGGACTCGGTCATGCCATCCAAGGAATCCACGGAGAGCCCAGAGCCGGAGGAAATGTCCGTCGAGACGCTTCATACGGAAGCCGCAGACGCGGACCCCGCGGATGCGGAACCTGCGGCTGCGGAACCTGCGGCTGCGGAACCTGCGGCTGCGGAAACGACGAACACGGAAACGGCAGACACCGGGACGGCGAACAAGAGCCCGGAAAAGGGCACCGGCGACAGCCGGGCCGGGGTGGCGATCGCCGCCGTCCTGCTGCTCGCCTGCGGCGGCCTCGTCGGCTACGGCGTGCTCGACACGGAGGAGAAGCCGAAGGCACCCACCGTGCCGACCGCCGCCGTGACGTACGAGGTCACGGGCGAGGGCCCGGTCGAGATCTCGTACCTCGGCCGCGACGAGGACGGCAAGGTGACGGTCGTCCGGGACGCCGAACTGCCGTGGAAGCAGACCGTCCAGGTGCCGCTGGGCAAGGCCCCGACCGTGGCCATCGTCCTCGGCGAGAAGGGCGGACAGGCGGCCTGCACGCTCGCGATCCGCGGCAAGCACGTCCAAAGGGCTACGGCCATGAGCGAATTCGGGCGCGCCACCTGCGCGGGCGAACTGCCCGCCACCGACAACTGATCATCACACAGCAGCTTCACGAGGGATGGGCATGAGTCCGAGAGGGACCCGCGCGCGGCGGGCAAGCACGTCGAAGCGGACCATCTGGCTGGCGGCGGGAGCCGTGGTCCTGGCCGGCACCGGTGTGACGGCCGTGACCGTCACGGGCGGCTCCGGGGACACCGGGACCGGTGACAGCTCCCGACCAGCAAAGGCGCACACGCTGGCGCTGGCGGGCAAGGACGCGAAGAAGCGCGAACTGCCCCGCACTGAGACGCAGCTGTTCTCACTCGTCGGCGTCTCATGGGAGGACAGCGCCGACGACTTCGAGGGCACCGCGCAGATACGCACCCGCAGCGCGGACGACGGCGCCTGGACCGACTGGCGCGATCTCGACTTCGGCATCCGGGCCCCGGAGACGAGGGAGGGCGACGCCTCAGGCGTCCGCGGCGCCTCGGAGCCGCTGTGGGTGGGGCCGTCGGACGCCGTCGAAGCACGAGTCGTGGCCGGCGGCAAGGAGACCGCGGTGCCGGACGCGCTGCGGCTCGACATGATCGACCCGGGCGGGACGAAGGGCGGCAAGGGGAACGGAAAGGGCAAGCCGTCCGCCAAGCCAGAGAAGACGGACACCGCCGCACCGAGCCCCACGGTCCCCGGCGAGGACACCGCGCCGAGCACCGCGCCCGAACCGACCGGAATCCCCACGGAGTCGGCCGTGGCCCCGGCCACCGAACAGCCGGCCTCGCCCACGCCCCCGGTCCCCTCCGAGACGGCGACACAGGATCCGCCGGAGCCGACCGCCGAGCCGAGCGCTCCCGCCCCGAGCCAGGAGCCGACCGCCGAACCCAGCACCGCCCCGACCGCCGAACCCACGACACCGGCGCCCTCCGAGACGGCCACACAGGATCCGCCGGAGCCGACCGCCCCTGCCGAACCAACGATCGTCAGCCGGGCCGGCTGGGGTGCGGACGAGTCGCTCGTCGCGGACCCGCCCTCCTACCTGGACAAGGTCGACGCGGTCTTCGTCCACCACACCGCCGGCACGAACGACTACGACTGCGCCGAGTCGCCGGCCATCATCCGGGCCATCCTCACGTACCACGTGAAGACCAACGGCTGGAACGACCTCGGCTACAACTTCTTCGTCGACAAGTGCGGCACGGTCTTCGAGGGCCGCGCGGGCGGCGTCGACAAGCCCGTCCGCGGAGCCCACACCTACGGCTTCAACGGCTACTCGTCCGGCGTCTCGCTCCTCGGCGACTACGAGAACGGCGGTACGCCGACGGCTGCGGCCAAGCAGGCGATCGCCGACATCTCCGCGTGGAAGCTCGGCTTGCACGGCGTCGACCCGGAGGCGAAGGTGACGCTCACCGCCGCGGGTGACACCGGCGTCTGGAACACCGGCGACAAGGCCACGCTCAACACGATTTCCGGTCACCGCGACGGCTACGCCACGCTCTGCCCAGGTGCCACGCTCTACTCGGCACTGCCGGAGATCCGCCGCACGGCGGGCGCGTCGATGTACCCGCGCTGATCCCGCACGGCCGACAGCCGCCTTCCGCCGCGGTGGCGGGGGCGGCCTTCTTCCTTCCCGGTTTCGCGGCGCCTGTCTTGCGGACTGTATGCACGTCGTGGCGTGGGGTTGGCAGGGCGTTCTTGCGGCCTGGTGGCTGTCGGGGTCCGGGGCGGGAGGATTTCGGTGATTCGGCGGGCACACGGCCTGGTGGATCGTTGCTCCTTCTGCCCGGCCCCCTGTTCCGCCAACCATTCACAGCGGGGCTCCGGAGGCCGTGGCCGGCCAGGCTGGACGACGCTGCCGGTTCACCTGGTGAGCGGCGGGCAGCCCGGATGGGTGGCCGAGCTGCGGTGGCCTCCGCCGTACCCGAAAGCGCGGTGCCGCTGCCGCCAATGGTCCCTGCTCGTGACCACGCGCGCCCACGAACTCCGGGCGCCGCCACACGAGTAGGAGAGGTGAGCCCATGTCAGCCTCCGACCCTCATACGGCCGGCGCCTCTGTCGCCGGACCGTCTGTGCCTGCCCGCGGCCCAGCGCGCTGCTGCCCGGGCAGGGGCCGGTCTTGGCCGTGGTGGCGGCCGGCGGGGCGCTCGGGGCTTGCGCCCGCTACGGGCCGAACTGCTGTGGCTCACCGCGCCGGACGCGTTCCCCTGGACGACGCTGGGCATCAACGTGGCCGGCTGCGCGGTGACAGGCGTGTTCATGGTGGCCGTCACCGAGGTGCGGGCCGCCCACCGGCTGGTACGCCCGTTCTTCGGCACCGGTGTCTGGGCGGCTGACGCTGCTCGCGGCGCTGGGCGCGGTGTGGTGTGCGACGGCCGCGACCCGCGGCGCTGGGGGCGGCGTTCGCCGGCACCGCCCTCGCCCACACCATGTGGGCCTGATACCGATCCCGGCGCCGATCATCGACCCCAAGCCGATCACGACGGCGTCGGACACCCCCAGTCGCCGATTCCGTTCGTCCGGCGTGCCGGTGGCGGTCGGTGGCTTGCTCATGGCTCACTTCTCGGCGGCAGGGCCGCGCACCCCACGGAAGTCGATATCGGAGGACGATGCGTGACCCTCTCGGGCGGCTTCGGAGGGGCGTGCCTACGGGGCGACGGCTCAGCTTGCGGCTCGCCCCGCACGTCGCCCCTGCCAACCCTGGCCGATCTCGCCGTCGCTGTCGGCATCCCTGCGTACGGCCGTCGAACCCGGCTCGGGCTTCGACACCGCTCCGCTGCTGCCAGGCAGGCTGCGTGCGGCGACCGGCGACGTCAGCGGTTGGGCGGGGTGACCAGGCCGGATTCGTAGGCGAGGACCACGAGCTGGGCACGGTCGCGGGCGTGGAGCTTGGTCATGGCCCGGTTGATGTGCGTTTTCGCGGTCAGCGGGCTGATCGCCATGTGCTCGGCGATCTGGCCGTTGGACAGGCCCCGCGCGACCAGGGCGACGGCCTCGCGTTCGCGGGCGGTCAGCTCGTCCAGCCCCGACCCGGCGGCAGCGTGGGGAGGCTGGGTGAGGTACCGGTTGATCAGTTTGCGGGTGAGGGAGGGCGCGAGGAGGGCGTCGCCGCGGGCGGCGACGCGTACGGCGTGCAGGAGGTCTTCCGGCAGGATGTCCTTGACAAGGAATCCGGCGGCTCCGGCGCGCAGGGCGTGGAAGACGTACTCATCCATGCCGTAGTTGGTCAGGATGACGACGTGCACCGCGGCCAGCGCCGGATCCGCGGCGATGCGCCGGGTTGCCTCGATGCCGTCGATGGCCGGCATCTGGATGTCGATGAGTGCGATGTCGGGGAGGTGCCTCCGGGCGAGGGCCAGGCCCTCTTGTCCGTCGCCGGCCTCGGCCACCACCTCGATGTCGTCCTCGAGGTCGAGGAGCGCGCGGAATCCGCTGCGGATGAGCGGTTGGTCGTCGACCAGCAGGACACGGATCATGACGTCTGGTCCATGGGGAGTTCGGCCTGGACGGTGAAGCCGCGCTCGCTGCGCGGTTCGGCCCGCAGCCGGCCGCCGAGGGCGGTGACGCGTTCGCGCATCCCGAGAAGCCCGACGCCGGGCACCGGCGCGGTGCCCGGCCTGGCTGTGCCGTCGTCATCGACTCGGACGACCAGGGCATCGGGCCGGTAGTCGATCCGGACCGACGCGGTAGCGGCGGCGGCGTGCCGGGCGATGTTGGTGAGCGACTCCTGGACGACCCGGTAGGCGGTCCGGCTCACCGCCGCCGGTACGTCGTGCCGCTGCCCTTCGATCGTCAGCGTCGCCTCCAGGCCGGTTCGGCCGGCCCGCTCCACCAGCTCCGGGACGTGGTCGAGCCCGTGCGGCGGGGTGGTGTCGTCGTCGCGCAGTGCCTCCAGGGTGGCGCGCAGCTCCCGGGTCGCCTCACGCCCGGCCTCCTGGATCGCGAGGAGCGCGTGCGGTACCTGTTCGCCGCGCCGGCGAGCGACGTGGACGGCGACTTCGGACTGCACCTTGACGATCGAGATCTGGTGAGTGAGTGAATCGTGCAACTCCCGTGCGATGCGCAGGCGTTCCTCATCAGCGCGGCGTCGCGCGGTCTCCTCCCGGGTGCGCTCGGCCTCGTCCGCCCGCCACTCGGCCTGCCGCAGAGCCTCCCCGGCGGCGCCGGCGGCGACCAGCCAGGCCAGCTCGAGGGCGCCGCGGGACTGCGCGTACGCCTCGCCCATGTCGTGGAGGGAGGCGAGGGCCGCGAGCGGGAGAGCGGCGAGCATGGCCACGCTCGCCGCCAGCGTGATGATGCGGTGGCCGGCCCGCATGGCGGCGTACACCGCGAACAGGTACGCGACGACAGGCACGTCGAAACCGGCTGCCTGATAGCCCACCGCGCACAGCCCGGTCACGGCCAGCACGGCAACCGGAGCCCGCCGGCCGGCGGCCAGTGCAAGACCGCCGCCGGCCAGCAGCGCGTAGCCGAGCAGCAGGTCGAGGTTCGTGGCGGAGCGCTGCCCCGACAGCCCGGCAACCAGCAGCGCCGCCGCCACGCCGACGGCGACCGCCCAGTCTCTGGCACCGGCCGGAACACCGAACCGTCCCTTGTCCATGCGCGCACCCTAGCCAGATGCCGCGACGAGCGAGTCCCGCTCACGGACGAACGCTCTTCTACTGCGCCCGCAGTACCCACGCAGCGCCTGCGGCATCCGCGGCAGCTGGTTGCGCCGCCGGCGGCAGCGCGAAGTGCCTGCGCCTGCGGGACGACCAGCGGCGGGTCAGGCGCACATGCTCAGGCCACACCCCGTCGTAGGAGAAGCAGGAGCACCTCATGTCAGTCCCCTTCGTGCTTGCCGCACCGGCCACCGTGCACGCCTCCGTCCAGCCGGCTGCCGCCGGCGTTCTCGACATGAGCGCCGGTCGGCTCGGTGCCACCACAGCCGCTCTGGTGGCGCTGGCCGGCGTGATCATCGGCGGGTGGGCACTGGCCCGCTACGCCGGCCGGACCAGCACCGGCCCCGGGCGGCGCGGGGCCATCGTGGCCTTGGTCGCGGGGCCCATCGCCATGGCACTCGGAGGGCTGGTCGTGGCCACCTCCAACGGTGGGCTCGGAACCGGCAACGGACTGGGCGGAGCACTCGTGGCCCTGGTGGTGGGGCTGACCGCCACGATCCTCGGCGGGCTGGCTCTGGGCCGCACCCGCCACCCCGCAGACTCCCGCCGCTGAGCCCGGACCGCAGCCAAGCCCTGATCAGGTGCTGTCTCCCCTGATGTCGGATCTTCCTGCGCTCAGTGCGCTGCGACCGCCTCACACGCCCTGAGCACCCGAGCGGGACGCTTCCGTATCGTCATGAACGGCCACCGCCCTGGTGATACAAATAGGATATGTACGGGCATTTGGGTCGGCCTGCGGACCCGTCGTCCCAAGCATCCCGGGGGCACTCCCGGCGCTCCATCCTCGGGGTGCGCAGTGTCGCCGGTCAGGTGCTGCTGCTGCAGCTGGTGGTCGTCGTACTGCTGATCGTCGCCGCCGTCGTGACGCTGGTGCTCGAGGCCCGCGGCGAGAACACGCGGGAGGCCCGGGACCGGTCGTTGGCCGTCGCCGAGACGTTCGCGCACGCTCCTGGGACGGCGGCGGCCATGACGGGCGCCGAACCCAGCGAGGCGCTGCAGCCGCGTGCCGAGGAGATCCGGCAGGAGACCGGCGTGGATCTCATCGTCGCGTACTCCCCGGACGGGATCCGCTACACGCACCCCGACCCGGACCTCATCGGAGAGCCCGTCCTCGGCAGCGGCGAGGTACCGAAGCAGCCCATAACGGAGGTCGAGGAGACCACCGAGGGGCTCTCCGTGCTCTCGCTGGTCCCCGTCACCACGGCCGACAGCAGGGCTGTCGGTACCGTGGGGGTCGGGATCACCGTCGAAAGCGTGAGCACCGTGGTCAACCGCCAGCTCCCGGCCCTGCTGGGGGGCGCGGCCGTGGTGCTCGCGCTGGGCGCGGTCGGCTCGGCGCTGGTGGGCAGGCGGCTGCGGCGGCAGACGCACAATCTGGATCCCGCCGAGATGGCCCGGATGTATGAGCACCATGACGCGGTCCTGCACGCGGCCCGGGAGGGCGTGCTCATCGTGGGGGAGGACGGCCGGCTGCTGCTGGCCAACGACGAGACGCGGCGGCTGCTGCGGCTGCCCGCGGAGGCGGAGGGGCGCGGCATTACCGAGCTGGGCCTGGACGAGGGCCTCGTCGCGCTGCTGACCTCCGGCCGCAGTCCCACCGACGAGCTCCACGCGTCCGGGGATCGGCTGCTGGCCGTCAGTGTGCGGCCGACCAGCCCTTACGGCGGTCTGGGCAGCGTGGCGACGCTGCGGGACACCACCGAGCTGGAGGCGCTCGCCGTCCGGGCCGAGGCGGCGCGGACACGGCTGAGGCTGTTGTACGACGCCAGTGTACGGATCGGCACCACCCTCGACGTGGTGCGCACCGCCGCGGAGCTGACGGAGGCGGCTGTCCCCCGGTTCGCCGACTTCGCCAGCGTCGATCTGCTGGAGCCCGTACTGCGCGGCGAGGAGCCGGTAGGGTTGGACATGCGCAGGATCGCCCTCAGCGGCATCCGGGACGGCCACCCCCTCTATCCGCTCGGCCGGCTGATCAGCCTCGCACCCAACACCGCGCAGGCGTTCGGCTTCGCGAGCGGCCGGACGGTGCTGGAGGCGGAGCTGCCCGCGTACTCCGGATGGCAGGAGCAGGACCCGGCTCTGGCGGAGGTGATCGTCGGCTATGGCATCCACTCCCTGATCACCGTGCCGATCCGGGCCCGGGGCATCATCCTCGGCATGGCCTCCTTCTGGCGCTCGGAGAAGCCCGAGCCCTTCGACGAGGAGGATGTCTCCCTCATCGAGGAGTTGGTCACCCTCGCGGCGGTGAGCATCGACAACGCCCGCCGCTTCACCCGGGAGCACACCACGGCCGTCACGCTGCAGCACAGTCTGCTGCCCAGCGGCCTGCCGGAGCAGGACGCCCTGGAGGTCGCACACCGCTATCTGCCCGCCAAAGCGGTCGGCGGCGACTGGTTCGACGTCATTCCCCTGCCGGGAGCCAGGGTCGCCCTGGTGGTCGGCGATGTGACCGGCCACGGTCTGCAGGCCGTGGCCACGATGGGCCGGCTGCGCACCGGCATCCACAATTTCGCCGCCCTGGACATGGCGCCCGACGAGCTGCTGGCCGGCCTGGACGATCTGGTCATCCGGAGCGACGAGAACCAGCCCGCGGTCGGTGACAGCGCGCCGATCACCGGGGCCACCTGTCTGTACGCGGTGTACGACGCGGTCACCGGCCGCTGCACCGTGGCCCGGGCCGGTCACCCCGGCCCTGGTGTGATCCGTCCCGACGGCACCGTGGACTTCCCCGAGATTCCCGCCGGCCCGCCACTGGGCCTGGGCGGGCTGCCCTTCGAAACCGCGGAGCTGCAACTGTCCGAGGGGAGCAGTCTGGTTCTTTTCACCGACGGTCTCATCGCCGGCCCGGACCAGGACATCGACGCCGGCCTTGACCGGTTGCGCGACGCGTTGTCCGGCGTGGGGCCGGAGGGGGCGGAACGGAGCCCGGAGGCGACCTGTGAGGCGGTGGTCGCCGGCATGCCGCCCGCCGCCCGCAGCGACGACATCGCGCTGCTGGTGGCCCGCACCCGGCTGCTGGATCCGGGCCGGGTCGCCCAGTGGGACGTACCGAAGGATCCGGCGGAGGTCGGCCGGGTACGCGCCTCGTGCGCCCGGCAGTTGGAGGAGTGGGGACTCGACGCGGTGATGTTCACCACTGAGCTCATCCTCAGCGAGCTGATCACCAACGCCGTCCGGTACGGCTCCGAGCCCATCCGGGTACGGCTGTTGCACGATCGCAGCCTGATCTGCGAGGTGGCCGACGGCAGCAGCACCTCACCGCATCTGCGACGGGCGGCCACGACGGACGAGGGCGGGCGTGGACTTTTCCTGATCGCCCACATGGCCAAGCGGTGGGGGACGCGGCACACCTCCGACGGCAAGATCATCTGGGCCGAGCAGGTCCTGCACCCCGGTGCGGCGGACGACGCGGACGGCGTCGGGAAGCCGGCCCCGGGGGACGCGCTGCCGGGCCTGTGGGACGACGTACCGGCTCTGTGAGAGTTCTCCGGGCCTGCCGTCCTGCCCGGGAAAGTATGCTGACCGGCATGGCGCAGAGGGGCACAGACCTTTCGAAAGCTGACCTTTCGAAACGCGCGCAGGGTACTTCCCCACGCATACCGCCCGGCAGGGCAGCCGTCCTACCGGAAGCAGGCACGTGACGAGCACCGCCCCCGACACCACCGGCATACCCCCCGCCGTCGCCCCGGCACAGCGCCGCATCCTGCGAGTCCTGGTCGCTTCCCAGGTCCTCAGCGGTGCCGGTCTGGCCGCCGGTATCACCGTCGGTGCGCTGCTGGCCCAGGACATGCTCGGCTCCACCGGGCTTGCCGGTCTGCCCAGTGCCCTGTTCACCGCCGGTTCCGCGCTCGCCGCCGTCGCCGTCGGCCGCATCTCCCAGGCCCGTGGCCGCCGCCCCGGACTGGCCGCCGGATACCTCACCGGCGCGATCGGCAGCGCCGGCGTCATCACCGCCGCCGCCACCGACAACGCCGTACTGCTGTTCCTCGCGTTGTTCGTCTACGGCGCGGGAACCGCCACCAACCTCCAGGCCCGCTACGCCGGAGCCGACCTCGCCCCCTCCGACCGCCGCGGCCGGGCCGTGTCCACCGTCCTGGTCGCCACCACCCTCGGCGGCGTCGCCGGACCCAACCTCGCCGCCCCCACCGGCGACCTCGCCGATGGCCTCGGCATCCCCAGCCTGGCCGGGCCGTTCCTGCTCTCCGGTGCCGCCTACGCCCTCGCGGCCCTCGTCCTCGCCCTCTGGCTGCGTCCCGACCCGCTGCTGCTGGCCCGTACCCTCGCCGCCGAGGTACAGCCCACGGGCGGCACGGCCACCACGCCGGCACCAGACGGCGGAGTGGTCCTGGGTGCGCTGGTGATGATCCTCACCCAGCTCGTCATGGTCGCGATCATGACGATGACGCCGATCCACATGCACGACCACGGGCATGGCACCGCCGCCTCCGGCCTGGTCATCGCGATCCACGTCGCCGCCATGTACCTGCCCTCGCCCCTGACCGGCTGGCTCATCGACCGGTGTGGGCGCCTCAGGGTCGCGGCGGCCTCCGGTGTCACCCTGCTGGCCGCGGGTCTCCTCGCGGCCATGTCGCCGGCCGGGTCCGTTGCCCTGCTCGCCCTGTCGCTCGCCCTGCTCGGGCTGGGCTGGAACCTCGGCCTCGTCTCCGGCACCGCGATCATCACCGACACCGTGCCCCTGGCCAACCGAGCCAGGACGCAGGGCCTGGTCGACGTCTCCATCGCCGTCGCCGGGGCCGCCGGCGGTCTCGCCTCCGGCATCGTCGTCGGCGCCGCGAGCTACCCCGTCCTCGCCCTGACCGGCGGCATCCTCGCCCTGGCCGTGCTGCCCGCCATCGCCGTGACGGCGCATCGCAGCTGAGTGCCGAGCCGCTCACAGTGTCACCGCCGCCGTCGCCAAGGTCGCCGAGGACGGCGGCTGTGCAGATGGGTCCGGAGGACGGGGAGGGCGCCGGCCGGGTGGCCGTTTGCCTCGGCCCGGGGAACGCGGACTTCGTGGTGCTCAAACCGGGCGAGAGCTGAACGCGGTGGCCCCCGCCCGTGTTCGCGTCACCGAAAGCACCGTCCTGACCCTGCCGTTGCCAGTGGGGCCGCGTACGGCCTGTGCATGGTTGACCGGAACTCTGCTGCGCCGCCGGCAGCCGACGTGCCCTCCGTGTGCGACTTCGGGACCTGGGAGCCCGTCCTGCGGCTGCTGCGGGACGGCGGTGCCACGGGACGGGCTGCTCGTGTGACGGGACGCTTCGGGCGGAACAGTTGGAGTCTGCCCCCGCGGCGGAGCGTGCCGCCGCCCGGTCGTGCCGACCGGGTCGAGGACATACGGGACGAGATCGAGGTGGTGACACGGGTACGGGGGGCGCTCGTGGACGCCGGCGTCGACAACATTTCGTTCACGGCGAAGATCTCGCCGACCGGGAAGACCATGCTCCGCCGCTTGGACCGAGGCCGCCGTGGAGTCCGGCATCGGCAACGCGCACCTGGGGGCGCTCAAACTGGTCGAGGGCGCAGTTCCCCAGCCCTGGCGGTGTTCTCCCGATCCGGTGCCCGGGGCGTGCCGGCCCCGACGGCGGATCCGGAACTGTTGGAGCGGACGCTCCGCGCACGGCTGCCCGATGCCGTCGGCGCGACGGCCCCTCACTGCCTAGCCCGGTACCCGCGCCGATCCCTTGGAGATCAGCGACCTGGCAGGCCGCCACCCTGACACCGCGCACCGAGCCGCCCGGCGGAGGCGGACCCGATCTGGTCCAGCACGAAGACCGGCACGGGCACGTAATGGAATCGGTCGACAACGGCATCATCGCGCTGACGCCGGGAGCGATGGACGCGCACCTGTCGGACGGGCTGTTCTGGTACGCGCTGCTCGGCGGCTTCGCCGTGGCGTTCGTGATCACCACGCCGGTCAACAAGTGGATGATCGGCCGCGGCAAGGGCCACGCCGTCGTCCACGCCTACCACTGACCCGCACCGCCGCTGCAACGCCGGGCGGCCCCCAGAAGACCTGGGAGCCGCCCGGCATTGTGCTGCCTGGGTGTGGTGCTGCCGTTGTCTCAGCCCAGGCCGGCGAGCAGTTCGTTGCACGCCTGCTCGCAGCGCCGACACGCATCGGCGCAGACCCTGCCGTGCTCGTGCATGTCGGCGTGCGCGGCGCACTCGTCGGTGCACGCCTTGCAGACGGTGGCGCACGCCTGCGGGACGGCCCGCGTGATGTTGGCGTCGTAGCCCGTGTGCCGGGACAGGACCGACGGGGTGGCGTCGCAGACGTCGGCGCAGTCCATGTCGGTACGGATGCACTTGGTCAGGACGCCGACCATGGGTACGGCCCCGGGCGCCGAGCCGGAGAGCCCCAGCCCCAGCCCCAGCGAGAGCCCCAGTGACAGCGCGGCCCCGAGCCCGACCCCGTCGGCCACCGAGTCGGACATCGCAGCCGCAGGCTCCGACACCGACGCGAAAGCCAGTGAGGAGGACGGCAGCTCGACGGGTCTGATCATCGGAGGGATCGTCGTGGCACTGCTCGCCCTGGATGGCGGCGCGTGGTGGCTGTTGAAGCGACGCTCCGCCCCGTCGCCGAGCTGATCCTGGGTTGTCGTGTCTCTGGGGCGGCGGCTTGATGGTCATGTTCTTGCTGACCGTGGCCTGGTCGATGTCGGTGAGGCGCACGGTGACACGCACGGTCCAGGTGCCGCGGTAGGGAAGCCGCATGCGGTCGGCGGACCAGTAGCCTCCTCGGTCTACGAGCCTCGCGTCCAGCGGGCCGATCTCCTGGGCCTGTTGCGTGAGCGTGAGACGGAGTTCGGGCACCGCGGTGACGCCTCCGTCCGACCCGTACACCAGGGCCTCCACCGTGTCGCAGCGTGGTGAGCGCCAGAACCACGGCACCGAGGACGGCCTCGGCGAGGACCGATCGGCGCAGACCTCGCCGGTTGCCGGACCCGAACGGGGAGCCGGGCGGGCGGGGCCGCCGGCCGGACGGCTCGCAGCCGACGTCCGGCGGCATCGTCCGTGACCTCACCCGTGTATCGGCCCATGGAGGCGCCAACGCCCGCGCCCTGCGTGACGCGTACCGCTGGGGCGCGACTGCCGACACGGAATCCGGCACTCCCTCGTGCACAAGCTGGGCAGTCACTGCCGGGAGAAGGAAGCCACGGTCAGCACGGACAGTACGGCGATGGCCTTGAGGGCGAGGAGCTGAGCTCCGTCGCCACCGGGGCGGCGACGGAGGGACGGCCGACAGAGAAGGTGAACGCTCCCGAGATCGGGTGACTTTCGGAGGAGCTGACCTGTCCAAGGTCGACTCGCCGACTCTTCGGGTACAGGACGCGCAGGGAACCGTCGCCAGGCTGACGTCTTCGTTGAAGGTGAGGGTGATCTGTCCCGGGGCGGTTTTGAGAACGGAGACGTCGGCCGGGTCGGACCTGGTCAGGGGACGGGGCCGCGGGGCCCATGCCTCGCATCTGCTGGATGGCGCCGCCGAGCTTGGAGCGGAACTGCTCAAGCACCTTGGGTTTCGCGGCGACCACCCAGCGCGTACCGACGAGATACCTGCCTCCGTACATGGCGGCGGTCTCCAGCCAGCTCTGCTGGTACTTCTCCTCGGGGAAGGTGGTGATGATGTAGTCGCCCAGCTTCGTGTGGCAGAGCCCCTCGCGCAGTTCGTCCGCTTCGACGCGGATATTGGCCTTGCAGCCGGTCAGGCCGGCGATCACCTCGACCTTCGCGGGCGCCACCACGCCGACGGCGGGAGCGGCGGACATCTTCGACGGGACACTGTTCGCCGAACGCCCGTCCTCACCGCCGCCGCAAGCCGTGGCCAGCAGAACCATGGTGGAAGCGAGTACAACGTCCCGTGCCCGGCGGACTGTTGTCAGGTCGCGGACGGCACGTCCTTCCTGCGGTCGTTCTGACTGCTCGGGTTGCTGGGGCACGCGCCGCCTCTCCGTATCCGGTCTCCTTCTGTCCGCACCAGCGGCCAGGGGTGCGGCTACGACAGGGGATACGGACTGACAGCGGTGGATGTTCAACGTGCCGGTCACCGCGGGCCCTGACCGCGGAGCGAGCCGGCCACAACTGCGTGCCGTGCGTGTTGTGCCGCCAGGATTCACCCGATGCGGTGATCGTTGGCAACGGGAGATGTCCGTAGGGTCGTGGGCCTTGGATGCCTGCGGTCCCAGGCGGCGCGGAGATTCTCAAGGCTCGGATCGATGCCTAATGGGAGCTACGGAACCGGGGAATGCTCGGTTCCGTAGCCGCCAGCAGGTGAGCACTTTCGACGCCGGAGCCTTCGAGTTCTGCGGTCAG
>NZ_JBHXNW010000023.1:52874-106876 GCF_042717365.1 Streptomyces sp. NPDC058534 | reverse complement strand
GGGGGGGGGGCGGGGGTGGTGGCCCCAGACAGCCGGGGGGGGGGGGGGGGCGGCCCCCCCCCCCGGCCCCCCCCCCCCCCCCCCCCGGGCGGGGCCCCCCCCCCCCCCCCCGCTCTCCAGCCGGTGAAGGTTCTTCACGTGGTGTCCGTCCGGCGGCGCGAGGCTGGGCGCGACAGGTCGTTCGCGCCGCCGGACGGAGTCTTGGGGCCTCTCGGGAAAAAGAGGCGGGTGTGGCTGGGACCGCGGCGGTGCGATGGGCCCGGAGCGCGCCTCCCCTCAGGTCGTAGGAGGGACGTCCGTGCCCTTCACCACCGCACTGGCTCGCCTGCCGCCGCGGTCCTCGCCCTGCCCGCGCCGGTACCGGGCACTCACCCCTCATCCGGGCTGCTCGGTGCCTGCGCGGGCCGCGCACACGGCCCCGGCCTCCCCGCCGGGTTCCGTGCGCGAGCCGGTGGGTCAGTCCTCGCGCAGGGCGCGGACCGCCTCCTCCACGCGCTTGCCGTACTCGGTGTCGGCCGCGTGGAAGTGCGCGAGGTTCTTCTCGACCACGTCGTTGCGGGAGACCTGGGACAGGCCGCCGGCGATGTTCGCGATCAGCCGCTTCTTCTCGTCCTCGGTCATCAGCCGGTACAGCTCACCGGCCTGGAAGAAGGGGTCGTCCTTGGTGTGCAGCGGCGCCTCGTGGGTGCCGGCGTGACCGGAGACCGGGAGCGGCGCGGCCAGCGGACGGCCGGTCTCGACCGGGCCGTCGTAGGAGTTCGGCTCGTAGTTCCTGGCCTCGCGGCCCTGGGAGTTGGCGGCCATGAGGCCGTCCCGGCCGTAGTTGTCCGCGCCGCCCGGCACGGCCTTCGGGGCGTTCACCGCGAGCTGGGTGTGGTTGACGCCCAGGCGGTAGCGGTGCGCGTCGGCGTAGGCGAACAGGCGGCCCTGGAGCATCTTGTCGGGGGAGGGGCCGATGCCCGGAACGAAGTTGTTCGGGGAGAACGCGGCCTGCTCGACCTCGGCGAAGACGTTGTCCGGGTTGCGGTCCAGGACCAGGCGGCCCACCCGGCGCAGCGGGTAGTCGCCGTACGGCCACACCTTGGTCACGTCGAACGGGTTGAAGCGGTAGTTCGCCGCCTCGGCCACCGGCATCAGCTGCACGTGCAGCGTCCAGGACGGGTACACGCCCCGCTCGATCGCCTGCACCAGGTCCGTCTGGTGCGAGGTCGGGTCCTGGCCCGCGATCTCGGCCGCCTGCTCGGCGGTCAGGGTGCGGATGCCCTGGTCGGTCTTGAAGTGGTACTTGACGAAGAAGGACTCGCCCTTGGCGTTCGTCCACTGGTAGGTGTGCGAGCCGAAGCCGTCCATGTGGCGGTACGACGCCGGGATGCCGCGGTCGCCCATCAGCCAGGTCACCTGGTGCGTGGCCTCGGGGGAGTGCGCCCAGAAGTCGAAGACGTTGTCCGGCTCCTGACGCCCCGTGAACGGGTCGCGCTTCTGCGAGTGGATGAAGTCGGGGAACTTGATCGGGTCCTTGATGAAGAACACCGGGGTGTTGTTGCCGACGAGGTCGTAGTTGCCCTCCTCGGTGTAGAACTTCAGCGCGAAGCCGCGCGGGTCGCGGACCGCGTCCGCGCCGCCGAGCGAGTCGGCCACGGTGGAGAAGCGCAGGAAGACCTCGGTGCGCTTGCCGACGGTGCTCAGGAAGTCGGCGTGCGTGAAGCCGGTGACGTCGTCGGTCACCTCGAAGTGGCCGTAGGCGCCGGAGCCGCGGGCGTGCACCACGCGCTCCGGGATGCGCTCGCGGTTGAAGCGGGCGAGCTTCTCGATGAGGTGCTGGTCCTGGATCAGGAGGGGGCCGCCGATGCCGGCGGAAGCGGAGTTCTGGTTGTCGGCGACCGGGGCGCCGGACTCGGTGGTGAGCACGCGCTGCGACATCGTGGACCTTCCGTGGTCTTCCGTGCGAGATTCAGCGGAAACTTGTTTCCGCTTCGTGGAGCTTAAATTTGGAGCATCATCACGTCAACAGTTTGTTGAAGTGGGTTCCGGGCGGCGCCGCCGCTCGGGCGCGACAGGACAGGTGTCAGCGACGGCGCCACCCGGAGGTCTCAGGGGGTGCCTACTGTCAGACCTGGGCGCCGGACAGGCGCTCCACGGCCCGCAGCAGGGCCGAGTGGTCCAGGCCGCCGTCACCCTGGGCGCGCAGCGACGCGACCAGCTGGGCCACCACGGCGCCGACCGGCAGCGCGGCGCCGACGTTGCGGGCGGCGTCGGTGACGATGCCCATGTCCTTGTGGTGCAGGTCGATGCGGAAGCCGGGCTTGAAGTCGCGGCCCAGGAAGTTGTCCTTCTTCCGCGTCAGCACGGTCGAGCCGGCCAGGCCGCCGTTGAGGACGTCGAGGGCGGCCTTCAGATCCACGCCCGACTTCTCCAGGAAGACCACGGCCTCGGCGCACGCCTGGATGTTCACGGCGACGATGAGCTGGTTGGCGGCCTTCACGGTCTGGCCCGAGCCGTGCGGACCGCACAGCACGATGGTCTTGCCGAGCGCGTCCAGGAGCGGCTTGGCCTCGTCGAAGTCGGCCTGCTCACCGCCGACCATGATGGACAGCACGGCCTCGATGGCGCCGGCCTCGCCGCCGGACACGGGGGCGTCCAGGACGCGGACGCCCTTGTCCTTGGCGGCCTTCGCGAGGTCGACGGAGGTCTGCGGGGTGATCGAGGACATGTCGACCAGCAGCGCGCCGGACTTCGCGTTCTCCAGGATGCCGTCGGGGCCGTAGGCGATGGCCTCGACCTGCGGCGACGCGGGCACCATGGTGACGATGACGTCGGCGTCGCGCACGGCCTCGGCGATCGAGCCGGCGACGGTGCCGCCGGCGGCGGACAGGCGGTCCAGCTTCTCCTGCTCCAGGGTGAAGCCGGTGACCTGGTATCCGGCCTTGATCAGGTTCTCGGACATGGGGGAGCCCATGATGCCGAGACCGACCCAGGCGACCTTGGGGAGCGTGCTCATGATGGGTACCTCTCTGAAAATCTGTGAAGAATTCCTGCGGGGTGGCGCTCAGCGGGCCGCGCGGGCCTCGGCCGGCAGCCAGGAGAAGGACTGGGCGCTGGGGTTGTCGCCCGGCTTGTACTCCAGGCCCACCCAGCCGTCGTAACCGGCCTTCCGCAGCTGGTCGAGCAGTTCCTCCAGCGGGAGGGAGCCGGTGCCGGGGGCGCCGCGGCCGGGGTTGTCGGCGATCTGGACGTGGCCGGTCTTCGCGGCGTACGCGTCGATCACCTGCGACAGGTCCTCGCCGTTCATGGACAGGTGGTAGAGGTCCATGAGGAACTTGGCGTTGCCCAGTCCGGTGGCCTCGTTGACCTGGTCCACGACCGCGATCGCGGCCGGCGCCGACACCAGCGGGTACAGCGGCGACTCGGGCTTGTTCAGCGCCTCGACCAGCAGGATCGCGCCGATCCGGTCGGCCGCGCGGGCGGCGAGGACCAGGTTCTCCAGCGCGAGCCGGTCCTGCTCGGCGGGGTCCACGCCCTCGATGCGGTTGCCGTAGAGGGCGTTGAGCGCCGTGCAGCCCAGCGACTGCGCGAAGTCGGCGGCCACGTCGATGTTGGCGCGGAACCGGTCCGACTCCTCGCCCGGCACCGACAGGGCGCCGCGGTCGGGGCCCGGCAGCTGTCCGGCGTAGAAGTTCAGTCCGGTGAGCTGGACGCCCGCGTCCTCGATCGCCGACTTGAGGGCGTCGAGCTCGGACTGCTCGGGGGTGGGCGAGTCGATCCAGGGCCACCACAGCTCGACCGCGGTGAAGCCGGCCGCGGCGGCGGCCGCGGGGCGCTCCAGGAGCGGGAGTTCCGTGAAGAGGATCGACAGGTTGACGTTGAAGCGCTGATCTGCGGCGGTGCTCAACTTAAAACCTGGCATCGGGTGCCGCGCTCCCTTCCGGTTGGATCGTGTTCCGTATTACGGAAGTTTGTTTCTGCCTAATGGAAGATTGCCGGTGGAGCGCAGCCCTTGTCAAGAGGGGGCGGCGCAATGCGGTCACCCCGCGTTAGGTTGACCGCGTGCGATTGAGAGTGGAGTTCACGACCGAACCCTTCGACCTGGACGAGGCCCCCGCCCATGCGGTGGTGGCCCGCGAGGTCGTCGAGGCCGCCGAGCTGGACGCGGTCGACGTCGGCCCGTTCGGCAACACCGCCGAGGGCAGTGCCGACCAGGTGCTCACCGCCGTGGACGCGCTGCTGCGCCGGTCCCTGGAGGCCGGGGCCACCCGCGTCTCGCTCCAGGTCAACGTGGTCGACGGGCGCGGGGACACGGAGGGGGAGCGGTGACCGGTCCGGGCGAGGAGCCCTTCATCGCGGCCGTGAAACCCCTGGTCGACGCCATCGGCGGCGAGATACTCCCGCCGGACGAGGCCGGCCAGGACGACATCGTGCTCTCCTGGGAGGGTGCCGACGTCGTCGCCGTACGTCTGCCGCAGCTCGCCGACTCCCTGGACCACATCCTGGCCGCCCTGGAGCGCCGGCAGGGCATGCCCCTGGCCGATCTGGACCGCAGGGCCAAGCAGGAGGTGGTGCGGATGCTGGAGGCACGGGGCGCCTTCTCGGTGCGCCACGGTGTCGAGACCGTCGCCGGCGCCCTCGGCGTCAGCCGCTTCACCGTCTACAACTACCTCAACCGCGAGAAGGGCGCCTGACCAGGCACGACCCGCTGAACAGCAAGCCGCCGTCCGGTAACCGGGCGGCGGCTTTCGTCACCCCGAATTTTCAACAAAGTGTTGACGGCTTGTTTCCGAGGGCGTTAGCTATCGGCACGCCCGTTCAGCACAAGGCCACGGAGGCTCCCGTGACGTCCACATCCGCGTCGGGCCTGGCCCGATTCAACACCCTCGAGGAGTCCGCGGCACGCGCCGAACTCCACGAGGCGTGCGCCTCCACGGCATGGGCCCGGCAACTGCTCGCCGCCCGTCCCTTCGACACCCCCGAGGACCTGTACGCCGCCAGTGACGCCGCCATGGCCGACCTGACGGCGGACGACCTCGCGGAGGCGATGGCCGGGCACCCGCCGATCGGCCGCCCCAAGCCCGGCGACCCGACCTCCTCCCGCGAGCAGGCGGGTATGGCCGGCGCCGCCGAGGAACTCAAGGCGGAGATGCTCGAACTCAACCTGGCCTACCAGGACAAGTTCGGCCACGTCTTCCTCATCTGCGCCACCGGCCGGACCGGCGAGCAGATGCGGGACGCGGTCAAGGAGCGGACCGGCAACTCGCCCGAGCAGGAGCGGGAGATCGTCCGCACCGAACTGGGGAAGATCAACCGCATCCGCCTGACCCGACTCGTCGAACAGGACGCCCGACCATGAGCACCAGCACCACCGCCTCCGTGTCCACGCACATCCTGGACACCAGCGTCGGCCGCCCCGCCGAGGGCGTCGCCGTCCACCTCTCCGCCCGCGCCGGCGGCGAAGCGGACTGGCAGAAGCTCGGCGGCTCGGCGACCGACGCGGACGGGCGCTGCAAGGACCTGCCGGCCCTGCCGGAGGGCACCACCCACGTACGCCTCGTCTTCGACACCGAGACGTACTTCGCCAAGAAACAAGCCGCGGCCCAGCAGGACGCCCCCGCGCTCCGGGACAGCGAGAACGGCCGGCCCGTGTTCTTCCCCGAGGTCACCATCACCTTCGCGGTGGTGCCCGGCGAGCACTACCACGTTCCGCTGCTGCTCAACCCGTTCGGCTACTCCGTTTACCGAGGGAGCTGACCGAAGCAATGACCCGTTTCGTCCTGGGACAGAACCAGTACGGCAAGGCTGAGAACCGCGTTGTCAAGATCACGCGTGACGGCGACACGCACCACATCAAGGACCTCAACGTCTCCGTGGCCCTGTCCGGCGACATGGAGGAGGTCCACCGCAGCGGTTCCAACGCGAACGTCCTGCCGACCGACACCACCAAGAACACGGTGTTCGCCTTCGCCAAGGAGCACGGGATCGAGAGCGCCGAGGACCTCGGCGTCAAGCTCGCCCGCCACTTCGTGGACAACAACGAGCCCATCGAGCGGGCCCGCATCCGCGTCGAGGAGTACGGCTGGGAGCGGATCGAGACCTCGAAGGGCGGCGCCCGCTTCGTCGGCTCCGAGGAGATCGCCCACTCCTTCGTCCGCACGGGCCAGGAGACCCGCGTCGCGGAGATCACGTACGACGGCCACGGCATCCAGGTGCTCTCCGGGTTCAAGGACCTGACCGTCCTGAACTCGACGAACTCCGAGTTCTTCGGCTACCTGAAGGACAAGTACACGACCCTCAAGGAGGACTACGACCGGATCCTCGCCACCACCGTCTCCACCTGGTGGCGGCACAACTGGGACGGCGTCGACTCGCACGCCCCGGACTGGGACCGCTCGTACCACGGCGTGCGCAAGCACGCGCTCCAGGCCTTCGCCGAGACCTACTCGTACTCGCTCCAGCAGACCCTCTTCGAGATGGGCGTGCGGGTGCTGAACACCCGCGACGAGGTCGACGAGATCCGCTTCTCGATGCCCAACAAGCACCACTTCCGCTCCGACCTGTCGCCCTTCGGGATCGACAACGAGGCCAAGGACGGCGCCGTCTACTACGCCGCCGACCGCCCCTACGGCCTGATCGAGGCCACCATCCTGCGCGACGGCGCCGAGCAACTCATCCCGGTCGACATGACCAACCTCTGACGCGGGACGCGCGCCACCGGCCCGGCCACCGAGGCCGGCGGCGCGCCACACCGGAGGGAACACCATGGCACTGCCTGCACCGGAGCCGGCGAAAGGCTCCTGTTCCACCCCGCCGGTGCACACCGAGGACGCCGTCACCTCCGTGCACCCGGTGGACGAGAAGCTCCACCCGTCGCGGCTCGTCCCCGCCGCGCTCCAGCACATCGCCGCCATGTACGCGGGCGTCGTCACCCCTCCGCTCATCATCGGCCAGGCCGTCGGACTCGACCTGGAGGGCCGCACCCGGCTGATCGCCGCGAGCCTGCTGATCGCGGGCATCGCCACCCTGCTCCAGACCCTCGGCGTCAAGGGTTTCGTCGGCAACCGGCTGCCCTTCGTCAACGCCGCCTCCTCGGCCGGCATCGCCCCCATCCTCGCCATCGCCGAGACCAACGGCGGCGGCGGACAGCTCCCCGCCATCTACGGCGCGGTGATGGTCGCCGGCGTGTTCTGCCTCGCCGTCGGCCCGTTCTTCGGCCGGCTGCTCCGCTTCTTCCCGCCGCTGGTCACCGGCGTGGTCATCACCCTCATCGGCGTCACGCTGATGCCGGTGCCCGTCGCCTGGGCGCAGGGCGGCGACAAGGCGGCCGCCGACTTCGGCTCGATGCGCAACCTCGCGCTCGCCGCCTTCACCCTCGGCGTCATCCTCGTCGTCCAGCGCTTCGGCAGGGGCTTCCTCAAGCAGGTCGCCCTGCTCTTCGGCCTGCTCATCGGCACCCTCGTCGCCCTGCCCCTGGGCATGGCCGACCTCGGCGCCCTGAAGTCCGCGCCGGTCGCCGCGCTGCCCACACCGTTCGCCTTCGGCGCCCCCGAGTTCCAGCCCGCGGCCATCCTGTCGCTGTGCATCGTGATGCTGGTCCTGATGACCGAGTCGTCCGCCGGCATGCTGGCCCTCGGTGAGATCTGCGACCGCCGCGCCGACTCCAAGGTCATCACCCGCGGCCTGCGCACCGACGGCCTCGCCACCCTGATCGGGCCCGTCTTCGGCGGCTTCCCCACCTCCGCCTTCGCGCAGAACGTCGGCGTCGTCTCGCTCACCCGGGTGCGCAGCCGCTACGTCGTCGCCGTCGCCGGCGCCACCCTGCTGGTCCTCGGCGCCTTCCCGGTCCTCGGCGCGGTCGTCTCCCTGGTCCCGATGCCGGTCCTCGGCGGCGCGGGCATCGTCCTCTTCGGCTCCATCGCCGTCAGCGGCATCCGTACGCTGTCCGAGGCCGGCCTGGACGACAGCTCCAACATCATCCTGGTGGCCGTGGCGCTCGGTGCGGGCATCATCCCGCTGGCCGCGCCGGCCTTCTACGCCGAGTTCCCCGCCTGGGCGCAGACCGTCCTCGGCTCCGGCATCAGCGCCGGCGCGCTCGTCGCGGTCTCGCTCAACCTCTTCTTCCACCATCTCGGCACCCGGAGCCGCCAGCCGGTTCCGGCACTCAAATCCTCCTAGGGTCCTGCCGTGCCCTCCCCGTGGGTACTCGACTCCCCGCCCACGGGCCCCACTGAAAGACAAGGAAGCAGCATGGCAGCATCATCGGCAGCCGAGCGCACGGTCATCGAGAACTGCGCGATCGCGACCGTCGACGCGGGCGACACCGAGTACGCCTCGGGCCATGTCGTCATCGCCGGCAACCGGATCGAATCGGTCGGCGCGGGCCGGGCACCGGAGGGTCTGGAGAACGTCGTACGCCGGATCGACGGGACCGGACACCTGGTCACGCCCGGTCTGGTCAACACCCACCACCACTTCTACCAGTGGATCACCCGGGGCCTGGCCACCGACCACAACCTGTTCAACTGGCTCGTCGCCCTGTACCCGACCTGGGCCCGCATCGACGAGCCCATGGCGTACGCGGCGGCCCAGGGATCCCTCGCCATGATGGCCCGCGGCGGCGTCACCACCGCCATGGACCACCACTACGTCTACCCGCGGGGCTCCGGCGACCTGTCCGGCGCGATCATCCGCGCCGCCCACGAGACGGGCGTCCGCTTCACCCTCGCCCGCGGTTCCATGGACCGCGGCGAGTCGGACGGCGGGCTGCCGCCGGACTTCGCGGTGGAGAGCCTGGACGGCGCGCTCGCCGCCACCGAGGCCACCGTCAAGGAGCACCACGACTCCTCCTTCGACGCGATGACCCAGGTCGCCGTCGCCCCCTGCTCCCCCTTCTCCGTCTCCACCGACCTGATGCGCCAGGGCGCCGAGCTGGCCCGCCGGCTGGGCGTGCGGCTGCACACCCACGGTTCGGAGACCGTGGAGGAGGAGAAGTTCTGCCACGAGCTGTTCGGCATGGGCCCGACCGACTACTTCGAGTCCACCGGCTGGCTCGGCGAGGACGTGTGGATGGCGCACTGCGTCCACATGAACGACTCCGACATCGCCGCCTTCGCCCGCACGAAGACCGGCGTCGCGCACTGTCCGTCCTCCAACGCCCGCCTGGCCGCGGGCATCGCGCGGGTCCCCGACATGCTCGCCGCCGGCGTCCCGGTCGGCCTCGGCGTCGACGGCACCGCCTCCAACGAGTCCGGCGAACTCCACACCGAACTGCGCAACGCCCTCCTCATCAACCGCCTCGGCGCCCACCGCGAGGCCGCGCTCAACGCCCGCAAGGCGCTGCGCCTGGGGACGTACGGCGGTGCGCAGGTCCTCGGCCGGGCCGCCGAGACCGGCTCCCTGGAGGCGGGCAAGCTCGCCGACCTGGTGCTGTGGCGGATGGACACCCTTGCCCACTCCGCGATCGCCGACCCGGTGACCGCGCTGGTCTTCGGCGCCGCGGCCCCGGTCACGGCGTCGTTCGTGAACGGCCGCCGGATCGTCGAGGACGGCCGGCTGCTCACCGTCGACGAGGACGCCATCGCGCGCTCCACGCGCGACGAGGCGCAGCGGCTGGCGCGGATCGCCGCGCAGGCCTGAACACCGCACCACCGAACACCACTTGATCTCCGGCCGGGAGGGACGGCTTCCGGCCGGTAGCCGTGGACCCGAGCGGGGCCCACGGCGGCCGACTCCGGGGCGTGCGCGCCCATGCGCGCGCCCCCGGAGCGGTCACCGTTTCCCCAGACGGTCCGTCACGGTCCCGCACGACCGTTACCACCAGCACCACCTCCATGACACCCGCGTCAGAGCCGACGTGTAACCGACCGGAGGGACGCCGCCGTGGCCGACCACCCTGTTGACGAGAAACTCCCGCCCCTGAAGATGGCGACGACCGGCCTGCAACACGTGGCCGCGATGTACGCCGGAGTAGTCGCACCACCCCTGATAGTCGGCGCGGCCATCGGGCTGTCCGCCACCGAACTCACCTTCCTCACCGGCGCCTGCCTGTTCACCGCGGGCCTCGCCACCTTCCTGCAGACCCTGGGCATCTGGAAGATCGGAGCCCGGCTGCCGTTCGTCAACGGCGTCACCTTCGCGGGTGTCGCCCCCATGACCGCCGTCGTCGCCTCCACCGACGACAAGTCCGACGCCCTGCCGATCATCTTCGGCGCGGTCATCGTCGCCGGACTCCTCGGCTTCGTCGCCGCGCCCTTCTTCAGCAAGGCGATCCGCTTCTTCCCGCCGGTCGTCACCGGCACCGTCATCACCCTCATAGGCATATCCCTGCTGCCCGTGGCCTTCGGCTGGGCGCAGGGAGCCAGCCCCGACGCGGACGACTTCGGCTCGGCCACCAACCTCGGCCTGGCCGCGATCACCCTCGTCATCGTCCTCCTGCTGCGCCGCTTCACCCGCGGCTTCGTCAAACAGGTCGCCGTACTGCTCGGCCTGGTCGCGGGCACGCTCATCGCGATCCCGTTCGGCGTCACGGACTTCGGCCCGGTCGCGGACGCGGACGTCATCGGGTTCCCGACGCCGTTCCACTTCGGTGCCCCGCAGTTCCAGATCGCCGCGATCATCTCCATGTGCGTGGTGATGGTGGTCTCGATGACCGAGTCCACCGCCGACATGCTCGCCCTCGGCGAGATCGTGGACCGCCCGGCCGACGAGAAGACCATCGCGGCCGGCCTGCGCGCCGACACCCTCGGCTCGGCGATCAGCCCGGTCTTCAACGGCTTCATGTGCAGCGCCTTCGCGCAGAACATCGGCCTGGTCGCGATGACGAAGATCCGCAGCCGCTACGTCGTCGCCGTGGGCGGCGGGTTCCTCGTGCTGATGGGCCTGTGCCCGATGGCCGCCTCGCTGATCGCCGTCGTCCCCCGGCCCGTGCTCGGCGGGGCCGGCGTGGTGCTCTTCGGCTCCGTCGCGGCCAGCGGCATCCAGACCCTGGTCCGGGCGAGCCTCGACAAGGACAACAACGTCCTGATCGTGGCGGTCTCGCTGGCCGTCGGCATCATCCCGATCGCGGCCCCGGAGTTCTACCACTCGTTCCCGGAGAACGCGAAGATCATCCTGGACTCGGGCATCTCGACGGGCTGTCTGGCCGCCGTCGTACTCAACCTGCTCTTCAACCACATCGGCGGCCGGAAGCGGGAGGCGGAGGACGTGACCCACCCGATGGAGGCGGGAGAGGAGATCACGGAGGCATCCCGGGCCACGGCCACGCCCTGACCCCGGCCACCTGACGCGCCGGGCCGGCGTCTCTCCCCGAGGGACGCCGGCCCCGCCGTCAACGGGCACGCCGGCCCGTGCCCTCCCGCAGCACCGCCGCCGCCAGCACCAGCGCCCCCACCGAGACCGCCACCGCCACCCGGAACGCCAGCTGGTACCCCTCGGCCGTGGCCGCCACCGTTCCGACACCCCGGCCGAGCAGCGCATCGGTCCGCGCGGCCGCCAGCGTCGACAGCACCGCGAGCCCCAGCGAACCGCCCACCACCTGCGTGGTGTTGAACAGCCCGGACGCCAGCCCCGCGTCCTCCTCCCGCGCCCAGGTCATCGCCAGCCCCGTCAGCGCGGGCATCGCCGCGGCGAACCCGACGGCGAGCAGCAGCATCGGCGGCAGTACGTCGGTGAGGTACGCGCCGTCGACCGGAGCCCTGCTCAGCAGCGCCAGCCCGGCCACGATCAGGGCCAGCCCGGCGAGCAGCACGCGGTACGCCCCGAACCGGCCGACCGCACGGGCCGACCACCCCAGCATCAGCACCCCGATCGCCACCGGCGCGGGGAGGAACGCGGTACCGGTCGCCAACTCGCCGTACCCCAGCACCCTTTGCAGATACAGGGCGCCGATGAACTGGAAGCCGTACATCGTCGCGACCATCAGCACCTGCACGGCGTTCGCGCCGGTCAGCAGCCTGGAGCGGAACAGCCGCAGCCGGAGCAGCGGGCGGGCGGCCAGGGCCTGCCGGACGCCGAAGGCGGCGAACAGCGCGAGGGCGAGCCCGGCCAGGAGGACCGTGGCGGACGTGCCGTGCGCACCGGCGCCGGTGATCGTGTACACCGTCAGCATCAACGCGCCGGTGACCAGCGCCGCACCCGGGTAGTCGGCACCCCGGCCCGAGTCGGCCGCGTCGTCCGGGGCGAGGACCCGTACCGCCGCCAGCCAGGCGACGACGCCGATCGGCAGGTTGATCAGAAAGATCCAGTGCCAGTTCAGCGCCTCGGTCAGGGCCCCGCCGAGAAAGGTGCCGAGCGCGCCGCCCGCCGCGCCGACCGCGCTGAACACGGCGATCGCCCGGGCGCGTTCCGAGGGTTCGGGGAAGAGCGCGACCACCATGCCGAGCACCACGGCCATGGTCATCGCACCGCCGACGCCTTGGAGGGCACGCGCGGCGATGAGCATCCCCTGGCCGGTGGCCACCCCGCACAGCACGGACGCCACGGTGAACAGCGCCAGCCCCATGGTGAACATCCGTCTGCGGCCCACCAGGTCGCCGAGCCGGCCCGCCAGCAGCAGGAGACCCCCGAACGGGATGAGGTAGGCGTTGACCACCCAGGCCAGCCCCGGGCCGCTGAAGCCGAGGTCGGCCTGGATGGCGGGCATGGCGACGGTGACGATGTTGCCGTCCAGAATGGTCATCAGGGCGCCCGCGCACAGGACGACGAGCGACCACCAGCGCGAGTGCGTGCTGCTTCGTGGTGGCGCCGGGGACTCGATCGTGGTCGTCATGGCGACGTGGCCTCCGCTCTCCGCATGCCTCTTGGTGCACGACTTGTAACGGAGGCCATCGTGGGTAACCCTGGAGGCCGGCGTAAGGAGGAAGTTCGATGTCCCAGAGGAACACCGGTGTTACCTCCCAGGTCGTGAACGCGCACGCGTGCCCGGTCCGCGAGGTTCTTGACAGGGTCGCGGGAAAATGGAGCGTCCAGATCCTGGTGGCGGCGGCACACGGCCCGATCCGCTTCACGGAACTGGAGCGCGGCATCGAGGGCATCAGCCGCCGCATGCTGACCCTGACCCTGCGCAACCTGGAGCGCGACGGCCTCGTCACCCGCATCGTCCACCCCACGGTGCCGCCGAAGGTGGAGTACGAGCTGACGCCCGTGGCGCGCGAACTGCACGAGTCGCTGCTGCAGCTCACGGACTGGGCCGAGCGCAACCGGCTGTACATCGCCGAGGCCCGCGCGTCCTACGACACCGAGCGCCGCCCGGACCTGCTGGACGCCTGACGCCGCGCCGGATCCCTAGAGCCCGAACAGCGTGGGGTCCGCGGCCAGTTCCTTGAACCGCTCTCGCGGATCGGCCACCAGTCTGCGCGCCCGCAGGTCCATGAGACCGCCTACGCCCTCCACTTCGGCGGCCACGGTGCCGTCCGGCTTGCGGATGACCTGGTGGATGCGGAAGGTCTTGCCCTCGCCCCACTCGAACGCGCAGGTCACCTCGACCTCGTCCCCGGCGAGCAGTTCACGCTGGAAGCGGATGGTCGTCTCCAGGGCGACCGGACCCACACCGCGGGCGACCAGATCGGTCTGCCGGATGCCGGCCGCGCTGAGTAGCGACCAGCGGGCGTGCTCGGCGTAGTTCAGATACACGGCCTGGTTGAGATGGCCCTGCGTGTCGGTCTCGTATCCGCGGACCGTCACGGGTACGGAAAACGGCTCACTCACCGCTGCTGCCTCTCCTCTTGTACTTGTACGTACTGACTCGTGGACGTACTGGCTCGTGGACGTACTGACCGGTCGATCCTGGCACGGCGCGGGAGCGTCATACCTTCCGCGGGGAGGCCAGCAGGTAACGGGCCCGGGTGCGCGGCTCGGTGTGCTCCCCGACCTGCCACCCCGCCCGCTCCAGCGTCTGCGCGCAGGCCCGCCGCGCGGTGCCGTCCGGCTCGTGGACGGCGACGGCCTCCGGCTGCGGGGTCGCGCGCACCCGGTACCCGTCCTCCCCCTCCGGTCCCGCCGGACGGTGCCCGGCCGCCTCCAGCGCGAGGGCGGCGGCCCGCACGAGGTGGGTCCGCTCCCACGCGCAGGGCAGTTCCGAACTCCCGTCGGGGCGCGTCATCCGGCGCAGTTCGAGCAGTCCCTGCCAGGCGCCGCGCACCTCCCGCAGCCGGGCGGGTCCCGTACTCTCCGGCACGTCCTCCTCCCCGCCCACCCGCGCGGCGAACACGCCCCCACCGGCAGCGCCGTCGTCGGCGGCCGGAGCGGGCTCCGGTCTTCCCGGCGGGTCCGGCTCGGCGTCCGCGTCCCGTATCCGGTGCCCGGCCGGGGTCAGGAAGTGGTCGTGCGGCGGCCGCGGGTGCCGGAAGGCGAGCCCCCGCTTCACCAGCGCCGCCAGCTGCGTCTCCGACCCCCGCAGGCGCCCGGTGGCGGGATCGGCGGCGTCGATGACACGCCGCTGCGCGGCGGTGGGCGACAGTGCCACGGCGTCCTCCCTTCCCCTCACCGGTGACGCCTTCGGTGACGCTCTCGAAGACTACGACGGGGGTCTGACATTCCACGCGGCGATCACCGGCCGCGCGTGCTCCGTGCCCAGCCGGCACAGCGTGCCGGTGCCCAGCTGGAACAGCGCCCCGTGGGAGGGCGGCAGCCCCAGGTGCCGTGCGGTCAGCACCCGCAGGAAATGCCCGTGCGCGACCAGCACCACGCACCCCTCGGTGTTGGCGAACGCAGCCTCCACCCGGGCCAGCACCCGGTCCGCCCGCTCCCCGACCTGCTCCGGGGACTCACCGGGATGCTCCGGCGGCCCGGGCGCGACCCCGTCGCTGAACAGGAACCAGTCCGGCCGCGACCGGTGGATCTCGACCGTCGTGACCCCCTCGTACCCGCCGTAGTCCCACTCGTGCAGATCCGGGTCGACCCGCACCTCGTGCAGTCCGATCAGCTCCGCCGTCTCCCGGGCCCGCTGGAAGGGGCTGACGAAGGCGGCCCCGATCCGGTGCGAGCGGATCAGCGGCACCAGACTCCGCGCCTGCTCCCGCCCGTGCTCGGTCAGCGGCACGTCCGTCAGCCCGGTGTGCCGGCCCGACCGCGACCACTCGGTCTCACCGTGCCGGACCAGAAAAAGATCACCCATGCCACCCAGGCTACGGTCCGCCTCCCGGTTCGCCCCGGAACTCCGGCTGACAGCCGCACCATCCAGGCCGTCGTTGTGGGAGTGTGCCAGGGCTGGGAAGGGCCATTCCCCGGAACGTGCGCCCATCCGCGGCTTGCGCTACGGCGCCACCGATCGGGACGAGCGGAGCACCTGGGACGCAGGCGACCTCAAGGGCACCCACGTCGCCGTGGCCTGTTCATGGACCTGGGCGTATCCCGGCATAAAAAACGACCTTCGCGAGGCCGACGTCCGTTTCAACACCCGCGATCACGATTTCACGAACAAGCCGACCAGCAAATGCTCGAACCTTTACGACATCCGCTCCGTCGGTACTCATGAGGCCGGACACGTCTTTGGGCTGGGGCACGTTGGTTCGGGACACGAGAACCTCACCATGTACACCCACTCGTTCACTTGCACGACGAAGGCCAGGACGCTCGGGAAGGGTGACGTCCTCGCCCTTCGCGGCATCTACTGAGGAGGCCGCTCATGAGCTGGGCCAAGCGATCTGCGAGCGCACTGCTGATGGCAGTGGTGGCGGCGCCAGCTGCCGCCTGCACGTCGGAGGACAACAGCGCGGATGACACAGCGTCGTGCGTCTATCAGGTGACCTACGACGGGCGCACCTACCGGGATGTCGCCAACGTGGAGTTCACGGTCGGAGCCAAACTCGGTGCAGCGACCAAACCGCCCTGCGACGACACCGGCCAGGACGAGGGCGAGGAGCCCGCCACGACGGAGACCGCCTACGCCGTGGACGGCATCTCACCGAAGGCCGCCATCGCCGTCGGGGACACACCCGACAACGTACACTTCGTCGCCGTCTACTCTGGCAACGAACTGCCGTCCGAAGTGAAGAAGCTGATCGCCGGCCCATGAGGACCAAAGCGGGACGTGAGGTCTGCGAGCTCGCGAAGCTCGTTGGGGTATTTACGAGGTGCTGCCATGGTGCTGGTGGTTCTCCTTGGCCAGGACGGTAACCCTGGCATCAGGGACTCCATGAATCGGGTCTTCGAACTTGGTGGGGGAATGAAGTTCCCCCCGCGAACTGGACAGCGGGTGTTTACGCTGCCGGGACGAGGTTCTGCCTGAGCAAGGATCTCGTTTCGAGCGGGGTCACGTAACCGTAGTCGGGGTGCCGACGGAGCAGTTCGAGCATGCGAGGCGAGGCGAGAGTTCATCCAGAGCAGCGGTCCTTCTACGAGATCTGACCAGGCGTGACTTTCCATACTGTCCTGGTCCATGTTGAGGTCGAGGCGCTGGCCACCCACTGGGGAACGATGTGCGGCGACCCGTACACCAAGACCGTATGGTGCGAGGTTGCCCTCGCCGAGGCGGCCGCTACTGCCGGTACCCGCTGAGGAACCGGCCGATCCGCCCGATGGCCGCCTCCAGGTCCTCCGCGTGGGGCAGCGTAAGGATGCGGAAGTGGTCGGGGCGCGGCCAGTTGAAGCCCGTGCCCTGGACGACCTGGATCTTCTCGCGCAGGAGCAGGTCGAGCACGAAGCGCTCGTCGTCGTGGATCGCGTGCACCTTCGGATCGATGCGCGGGAACGCGTACAGCGCGCCCTTGGGCTTCACGCAGGAGACGCCCGGGATCTCGTTCAGTTTCTCCCAGGCCACGTCCCGCTGTTCGTGCAGCCGCCCGCCCGGGGCCGTCAGCTCGCGGATCGACTGGCGGCCGCCGAGCGCGGCCTGGATGGCGTACTGCGCGGGCGCGTTGGCGCACAGGCGCATGGAGGCCAGCATGGTCAGGCCCTCCAGGTAGTCCTTCGCGTGCTGCCGGGGGCCCGTGACGACCAGCCAGCCGGAGCGGAAGCCCGCCACCCGGTACGTCTTGGAGAGCCCGCAGAAGGTGAGGACGACCAGGTCGGGGGCGAGGGCGGCGGCCGAGTGGTGCACGGCGTCGTCGTAGAGGATCTGGTCGTAGATCTCGTCGGCGAAGACCATCAGGCCGTGCCGCCGGGCGAGGTCGAGGATGCCCTCGACGATCTCCTTGGGATAGACCGCGCCGGTGGGGTTGTTGGGGTTGATGATGACGACCGCCTTGGTGCGGTCGGTGATCTTCGACTCCATGTCGGCCAGGTCCGGGTACCACTCCGCCTGCTCGTCGCAGAGGTAGTGCACCGCCTTGCCGCCCGCCAGGGTGGTCACCGCCGTCCAGAGGGGGAAGTCCGGGGCGGGGATCAGGACTTCGTCGCCGTCCTCCAGCAGCGCCTGTACGGCCATGGAGACCAGCTCCGAGACGCCGTTGCCGAGGAAGACGTCGTCCACGTCCACCTCCAGGCCCAGGGTCTGGTAGCGCTGGGCCACGGCACGGCGGGCGGAGAGGACGCCGCGCGAGTCCGTGTATCCGTGCGCCCGCGGCAGCATGCGGATCATGTCCTGGAGGATCTCCTCGGGCGCCTCGAAGCCGAAGAGGGCCGGGTTGCCGGTGTTGAGGCGCAGCACGCTGTGCCCCGCCTCCTCCAACGCGTCGGCGTGCTCGATGACCGGGCCGCGGATCTCGTAGCAGACCTCGCTGAGCTTGTTCGACTGCCGGAACTCCATGCGCCGCTTCCCCTCCGGTATCTGGTGTTGCTTGGTTTTACCAAGTAGGACCTTGGAAAGTCCAACGACTTGTCTACACTGCGTCGCATGTCACCTCGCCGAAGCTACGACCAGTACTGTTCCGCCGCCCGCGCGCTCGACGCCGTCGGCGACCGCTGGACCCTGCTGATCGTCCGGGAGCTGCTCGCCGGGCCGCGGCGCTACACCGACCTGCACGCCGACCTGCCCGGCGTCAGCACCGACGTGCTCGCCTCACGGCTGAAGGACATGGAGCGCGAGGGGCTGACGACCCGGCGCAGGCTGCCGCCGCCCGGAGCGGCGTACGTCTACGAACTCACCGCGCGGGGGAGCGAGTTGCTGCCGGTGCTGGAGGCGCTCGGTGCGTGGGGCGCGGGCGAGCTGGGGGAGCGGCGGCCCACGGACGCCCTGCGGGCGCACTGGTTCGCCCTGCCCCTGCTGCGCGCTCTCAGGGAGGCCGGGGCGGCGGAGGGGCTGGTCGAGGTCCGGCTGGAGGAGGGCGACTTCCACCTGCACGCCGGTGTGCGGGGCGACGACGGCCCCGTGTACGGCGACGGGCCGGCGCCCGGCGAACCCGACGCCCGGCTGGTGCTGGACGCCGGGACGTGCGCGGCGCTGAGCCGCGGGGAGACCGGGCTGCGGGACGCGGTGCGGGAGGGCCGGGTCGAGGTCACCGGCGACGGCACGGCGGCCAAGGCGCTGCGGGCGGTGTGACACGGCAGGAGCCCCCCCGGGCGCGGGGCGGACCGTGCTGCGCGAGGGGTGGGACGGCAGGAAACCCGCCCCTGCGCGGGGCGGGTTTCCTGAGAGGGCGTCAGGCCGTCGGCGGCACCCGGGGCGGACGGCCCGACCCGCGGGTCAGCGTGTAGCCGCCGATGTCCGCGAGCGCGGCCGGCACGGCGCCGGTGCCGGTCCACACCCAGCGGGCCGACCACCAGCCCGACGACCAGCCCTCCTCCGGCTCGCTCGCGCAGAGCACGGCGGCCCAAAACGAGACCGCGACGACGCCCCGACTTCACCCCGCGTGCAGCGGATTGGGCAGCTCCGTCCACAGATCCCCCGCGTTCCCCGGCGAAGTGCGCATCAGCGTCAGCGACTTCACCGGCAGCGGCTCCTCGCACAGGGCCAGGACGTCGGGGGTGCGCGGCAGTTCGCGTACGGCCTCCTCCAGCGCCTTGCCCAGCACCGCACCGGAACCCGCTGTCGCCGCCAGCGCGCCGCCCACCAGCGAACCGAACAACTTGCGCCGCAGCGCCACCGGATCGTCGGTGAGCATCCGCGCGGGCAGGTGCGGGACGCCGATGCCGTGCCGGGTCAGGCGGGCCGGGCCGACGCGGATGTCGGCCAGGTCGCGGTAGACCAGGCGCACCGGCTCGCCCGACGGGGAGAGCACCACGAGGAGGTTCTGCCCGTGTGCCTCCAGGGCCACGCCCAGCTCCAGCAGGCGCAGCCCCACGCCGAGCGCGAGACGTGCGAACGCCGCCTGCCACACGGGCGACCCGGGCAGCCCGGTGCCCGCCAGCGCGGCCACCGGGACCACGTGCTCGCCGGGGGCCGCGTACGCCCGGGGCGACTCGCGCAGTACGGCGGCCAGGTCGGGGGAGCCGGCGGCCACCGCGCCCAGGGTGCCGGTGACGTGCAGCAGCCCGTCCAGGCGCTCCGCCAGGGCCTGCCCGAAGCGGGACACGTCCGCCGACGCGCCGACCGAGGCGACCGAGATGTCCCGCACCGAGGACGTCAGGCGGGCGCTCAGCGCGGTCTTGACGTGTGGTCCACCGGGCACGGCCAGCGTCCGCAGGGACATCAGCGGGTGCGCGGCGATCCCTTCCTCGCAGGACCGCTTGAGCACGTGCGCCGCCTGCCACGGATGCACCGGGACCAGCACCGCCGGCCCGTCCCGCAGCTCCCGCGGCCACGACCCCGTCACCAGGCACCCGGCCGCCGGGACCGGCACCAGGCCCAGCTCCACCACCGACCCGTGCTCGGGCCCGTACGCGAGCTGCTCCGCCACCGAGAAGCCCGGCCGCGAGCGGCAGCCGGGGTGGTAGGGGTGCCCGTCGACCACGCGACGTTCCCAGCCCCAGTCGGTGTCCGGCCACTCGTCCGGGTGATTCTCCGGCGCCGGCCCGCCCACCGCGAGCGGCTGCCCGGCGCGCGACAGCGCCAACGAGGCGACGCTGTGCCCGAGTTCGGCGGCGAACGCGGCGGAGTGCGGTACGGCGAGGTCGGTCATCAGCCGCTCCGGATCGTCGTACGCGGCCTCGTCGAGGTGTACGACCGGGGCGTACGCGTCCGTGCGGTACGGGTCGGCCGCCGGACCGGCCAGCCGCCGCCCGTCCCCGAGGCGCAGCACGAGTCCGTCCCCGGCGGCCTCCCGGCCCGCGATCCAGGGCAGCGGCTCATGGGCGAACGCACGCCACAGCCGGGACAGCACGGCCGCGCGGGCACCGGGACGCTCGGCGGCGAACCGGTCGGCCAGAGCGGGGCGGACGGCCGCCAGCTCGTCGGCGACCTCGGCCTCTGTGCTGCTGGGACGGTGCACGGGCGGGCTCCTCGGGTACGGGTACGACGGCAGGCGGGGGGACGACTACAGACATACTGATCGTCTCCGTCCTCTCCGCCATGGACAGACCGTAGGGAACGAGTGGAACGCGTGGATCTCCTGCCCCCGCCCACCGGCGCCGACGCCGCCAGGGACGCCGCCTCCCCGGGAGGCATCGCCGAACGCGCCGACGCCTGCGCGGCCGTACCGCTGCTGAACTGCCTGCTGCGCGAGGTGGCCCGGCCGCTGCCCGACGCCGGCGGGCGGCCGGTGTACCGGCTGCCCGGCGGCAGACTGCTGCGGGTCCGCGCGGGCCGGCGCCCCGCCGAACCGGAGCTGCGCGCGGCGGGCCGCTGGCACCCCGTCGGCCACGCCGAGCTGGTGAGACTCGTCGCGGAGGAGCTGCGCCGGCACACCGGCCTGGCCAACCACGAACTGCCCACCGAGATGACCGACAGCCGGGACGCGGTGGCCGCGCTGCTGACGGCACGCGCGCGTGCCACCCCGCCGGAGGACCCCTACCTCCGCTCCGAGCAGTCCCTCCTCACCGGCCACACCCACCACCCCGCCCCCAAGGCGCGCGGCGGCGGCCCGCACACCGGCTGGCTGCCGTACGCGCCCGAGGCGCACGCCCGGTTTCCGCTGGTGCTGCTCGGCGTGCGCGAGGACACGGTCGTCGACGAGGGCGACACCGCCGCCCTGGACGCCCTCGGCCAGGCCCCGCCCGGCTACCGGCTGCTGCCGGCCCACCCCTGGCAGCTGGACCTGGCGGCGACCGCCCTCGCCCCCGCCTTCGCCGACGGCCGGCTCGTCCGGCTGGGCACCACCGGCTTCTTCACCTGGCCGACGGCGGCGATCCGCACGGTGTACGCGCCCGAGTACCTGCCGGGGCAGGACATCTTCCTGAAGTTCAGCCTCGACGTGCGCATCACCAACGACATCCGGCGCCTGTGGCGGCACGACCTGCTCAGGCTGCGCCGCACCGACACAGCGGTCACCGAGGCGTTCGCCGCCGCCGGGCCCCCGGCGGCCTGGCTGGGCGACCGCGGCCACCGCACCGCGGACTTCGCCTTCGAGGAACTGGCCGTCGTCGTCCGCGACGGACTGCGCGACCGCGTCCTGCCCGGCGCGACCCCGCTGCTCGCCGCCGCGCTCGTGGAGGGCTTCCCCGGCAGCCCGCTGGCCCGCGCCACGGACCCGGCGGCCTGGTGGCGGGCGTACCTCGACGCCGTCGTCCCGCCCGTCCTGACCGCCTTCGCCGACGACGGCGTCGTCCTGGAGGCACACCTCCAGAACACCCTGGTCGCCGTGGGCGCCGACGGCACCCCGGTCCAGGCGCTGTTCCGGGACGCGGAGGGCGTCAAGCTGCTGCCGGACACCTCCCGCGCGGACGGCTGGGAACGACTGGTGTACTGCCTGGTCGTCAACCACCTCTGGGAGATCGCCGCCGCCCTGGCCGAACACCACCCCGGCCTCGACCCCTGGCCCCCAGTCCGCCACGCCCTCTCCCGCCACACGCTCCCCGAAATCCCCGCCCTGCTCACCGCCCCCACCCTCCCCGCCAAGACCAACCTCCTCCTGCGCTGGACGGGCGCCGACGGCGCGGACGCCCGCTACCTCCCGCTGCCCAACCCCCTGCGGCAGGCGTGAGAGGACCTGGGCCACCGCGATAATCCGTGCGATCGCGGGCCCCGGAGGTGCACACTCGCTGCATGGCGGACATCGAGGCGTTCCGGGACGAGGTCACCCGCTGGGCGGCCGGCGGGACCGGCGACACGGCGGGTGAGCTGGCCCAGCGGCTCGGGCTGCGCACGGCGGTGCTGCTGGAGGGGCCCAGCGACCTCGCCGCCGTCGAGGCGCTGGCCGCGCGGCAGGGCCGGGACCTGGTCGCCGAAGGGGTGGCCGTGGTGGCGATGGGCGGGGCGATGAGCGTCGGCCGCTACGCCGGTCTGCTCGGCCCGCCCGGTCTCGGCCTGGATCTGAAGGGCCTGTGCGACGTGGGCGAGGTCCGGTTCTACGAACGGGGCTGGCAGCGGGCCGGATCACCGCGAGACTTCTTCGTCTGCGAGGCGGATCTGGAGGACGAACTGCTCCGCGCGGTCGGCCCGGCCCGGGCCGAGGAGATCATCCGGTCCGAGGGCGAGCTGCGCCCCTGGCAGACCTTCCTGGGCCAGCCCGCACAGCACGGCCGTTCCCGGCACCAGCAGCTGCGGCGCTTCCTCTCCACGAAGAAGGGCCGCAAGATCCGCTACGGCCGCCTCCTGGTCGAGGCCCTCGACCCCGCCCGGACACCGGCTCCACTCGACGGACTCTTCGCGAGCCTGTGACCGGGCAGGTCCTCGCCGGGCGGGCGCCGCGTCAGAACTGGGTCAGCCGACCCACGTCCACGGGATCGAGCCCGGTGAGCTGGGCGATGCGGGGCGCGGGGATCCCGGCCGCGTGAGCACGGTGCACGAGCGTCTCCCAGTCCTGGGTGACCTCGCGGAAACCGAGGAGTTCCCTTTCCAGGTCGGTGATGGACGCCGGGGTGCACTCCTGTTCCACCCGTACGGTCTCGTCCGTGGTCAGCGGCACGGGCAGGCGCTCGGCGTCCTCCGGGATGAGGACGTCCTTGGCCGCCGGAAGAATCCTGACCTGCTCGGAACCCGGCGCCGTACCGTGCGCGGAGAGCCAGCCGCGGACGGCCGGCGTCTCCAGACACTCCAGCGGACCGACCGCGGCCAGCGGCGCCGCGAGACGCGGATGACGCTCCGGCAGCAGGAACAGATACGCGTCATCGGCCATCGCTCAACTTCGCCTTTCCCGACACGGTTGTGAGCCACTGATATTAGTGCCGCCCGGGGAGACCGGGCGCCGTGAGCCGGGACGTGCCCCTAGTACCCTGACCTCCGGTCGTCGAGCATTCCGGAGGCCGATGAGATGGGTGGGCAGGGAAAAGTGCTGAGAGAGGTCGCCGCGACTCGTTATGTCGCGCCCCTGCACGAGGGCGGCTCGGTGCCGGGGCTCGTCGAGGCCGACGACCTGGGCACTTATGTTCTGAAGTTCACCGGCTCCGCGCAGGGCCGCAAGGCGCTGGTCGCCGAGGTGATCGTCGGTGAACTGGCCCGGGAGCTGGGGCTCCGGGTGCCCGAACTGGTCCTCGCGCACTTCGACCCGGCGATCGCCGAAGACCAGCCGCACCAGGAGGTGCGCGACCTGCTCGACGCCAGCGCCGGACTCAACCTCGGCATGGACTACCTGTCGGGCGGCGCCGACCTCACGCCCGAGCTGTCCAGGACGTTCCCCGTGGACGCGCGGGAGGCCGGACGCGTCGTCTGGCTGGACGCCCTCACCGTCAACGTCGACCGAACGGTGCACAGCTCCAACCTGATGGTCTGGCCCACCCTCGGCATCGCACCCCCGAGCCTGTGGCTGATCGACCACGGCGCCGCGCTCGTCTTCCACCACCGCTGGGACACCTCCGCCCCGGAGAAGGCGTACGACTTCCGCCACCACGCCCTCGGCCACCACACGCCCGACGTCCGGGCCGCCGACGCCGAACTCGCCCCGAAGGTGACCGAGGAACTGCTGCGCGACGTGGTGGGCCGGGTGCCGGACACCTGGCTGACCCCCGAGGCGGGCTTCGGCACACCGGACGAGGTGCGCGCCGCCTACGTCGGCTACCTGCACGCGCGCGCACGGGCGTCCGGGCAGTGGCTGCCCACCGACTTCCCGGACCGCGACCAACTGGCCGCCGAGAACGCCGCCCGCGCCGCCCGGACCGAGCGGGGGCGCCCGGACTGGCTCAAGCGCGTCCCCGACCTGCACGGCAAGCCGTCCGCCGAACGGGACTGGTCCGCCCACCTGGACTGAGACGCGACCGCGCCCCCGGTGCTGTGCGGTACCGGGGGCGCGGGTCTCTCAAGATGCCGGGCGTCAGCCCTTGAGCTGCTCGTACGCCGGAAGCGTCAGGAAGTCGGCGTAGTCCTCGTCGAGCGACACCGTCAGGAGCAGGTCGTGGGCCTGCTGCCAGTTGCCGGCCGCGAAGGTCTCGTCGCCGATCTCCGCGCGGATGTTCGCCAGTTCCTCGGCGGCGACCTTGCGGGCCAGCTCGGCGGTGACCTGCTCGCCGTTGTCGAGGACGACCTCCGCGTTGATCCACTGCCAGATCTGCGAGCGGGAGATCTCGGCGGTGGCCGCGTCCTCCATCAGGTTGAAGATGGCGACCGCGCCGAGACCGCGCAGCCAGGCCTCGATGTAACGGATGCCGACCTGCACGGCGTTGACCAGGCCCGCGTACGTCGGCTTGGCCTCCAGGGAGTCGATCGCGATCAGGTCTGCCGCCTTGACGTCGACGTCCTCGCGCAGCCGGTCCTTCTGGTTGGGCCGGTCGCCGAGGACCTTGTCGAAGGACTCCATGGCGATCGGGACCAGGTCGGGGTGGGCCACCCAGGAGCCGTCGAAGCCGTCGCCGGCCTCGCGGTCCTTGTCGGCGCGGACCTTCTCGAAGGCCACCTTGTTGACCTCGGCGTCCCGGCGGGACGGGATGAACGCCGCCATGCCGCCGATCGCGTGCGCGCCGCGCTTGTGGCAGGTGCGGACGAGGAGTTCGGTGTACGCCCGCATGAACGGGGCGGTCATCGTCACCGCGTTGCGGTCCGGCAGGACGAACCGGGCGCCGCCGTCGCGGAAGTTCTTGACGATGGAGAACAGGTAGTCCCAGCGGCCGGCGTTCAACCCCGAGGCGTGGTCGCGCAGTTCGTAGAGGATCTCCTCCATCTCGTACGCGGCCGTGATCGTCTCGATCAGGACGGTGGCGCGGACGGTGCCCTGCGGGATGCCGACGTAGTCCTGCGCGAAGACGAAGACCTCGTTCCAGAGGCGGGCCTCCAGGTGGGACTCCGTCTTCGGGAGGTAGAAGTACGGGCCCTTGCCGAGGTCCAGCAGGCGCTGGGCGTTGTGGAAGAAGTACAGGCCGAAGTCGACCAGCGCGCCCGGCACCGGACGGCCGTCGACCTTGAGGTGGCGCTCGTCGAGGTGCCAGCCGCGCGGGCGCATGACGACGGTCGCCAGCTCCGCGTCCGGGCGCAGGGCGTACGACTTGCCGGTGCGCTCGTCGGTGAAGTCGATGGCGCGGTGGTAGGCGGCGGTGAGGTTGAGCTGGCCACCGACGACGTTCTCCCAGGTCGGCGCGGAGGCGTCCTCGAAGTCCGCGAGCCAGACCTTCGCGCCCGAGTTGAGCGCGTTGATGGTCATCTTGCGGTCGGTCGGGCCGGTGATCTCGACCCGGCGGTCCTGCAGCGCGGCCGGGGCCGGGGCCACCTTCCAGGAGTCGTCCGCGCGGATGGCGGCGGTCTCCGGGAGGAAGTCGAGCGTGGAGGTGCGGGCGATCCCGGCGCGGCGCTCCGCTCGGCGGGCGAGGAGCTCGTCACGCCGGGGCGTGAACCGCCGGTGCAGCTCGGCCACGAAGGCGAGCGCCGCATCGGTGAGGACCTCCTCCTGCCGGGGCAGGGGCTCGGCGTCGACGATGGCCAGCGGGGACGGCGCTGGTGCGGACATGAGCTGTCACTTCCTTCAGCGGTGGCACCGGGTGCCAGAGGGCGCGTATGGGGCATTACGCACTCGCTGTGCGGTCGAGTGCTTCTGGTCAGTGGATAGTAGTTTCCTCATCGTGGAACTTCAAGATTTGTTGACGTCGAGATTCTCTGAGTCGAGGGAAGGTGGCGCTCAGTGCCACGCCCTTCACTCAAGGTGGACCAGGTCGGCCTCGGTGTCGATGTCGTACGGCTGCGCCACGTCTCCGCACTCCACGAGCGCGATCTCGGCCGCGTGTTCCCTCAGATAGGCGCGTGCCCCCCGGTCCCCGGTGGCAGTCGCCGCCACCCCCGCCCAGTGGGCGGCGCCGAGCAGAACCGGGTGTCCGCGCACCCCCGCGTACGCCGCCGACACGAGCGAGGTCTCGTCCCGGTATCCGGCGCGCACCCGGGCCATCGCCTCCGCCCCGATGCCGGGCTGGTCCACCAGGGAGACCAGTGCCGCCCGCGCCCCCGTCCCGGTGAGCGAGTCGAGCCCGGTCCGCAGCGAGGACCCCATGCCCTGTTCCCAGTCGGGGTTGTCCACGAGTACGCACTCGTCGAGTGCCGCCCGGGCGCGTACGTCCTCGGCGCGCGCCCCGAGGACGACGTGCACGCGGGCGCAGCCGGCCGCGCGCAGCACGGCGACCGCGTGTTCGACGAGTGGGTGTCCACGGTGTTCGAGCAGGGCCTTGGGGCGTCCGCCGAGCCGCCGGCCGCCCCCGGCGGCCAGCAGCAGCCCCGCTACCTGGTCTTCGTTGTCCGTCATGGGTCCTGCATACCTGACGGCCCGCCAAACGTCCGGGCGTGCACGGGGTTGCCGAAGGCTGAATTTCGGTTCGCGTGGTGGCGCGTGCCGTACGGGGTGGCGTTTACTGGCCCGCGCACGACGGGGTGCGAGGGGGAGGGCTGTGTTGCGGAGCTTGGGGCAGAGGCAAGTGACCGTCGGCGACGAGGATGTGAGGGTGGCGGAACTGCGGGCCGCGGTGTCCCGGTTGCGCCGCCAACTCGCCCTGCTGCCCGCCGACTTCCCGGACCGGGCGATCGCCGAGGACGAGTTGGCCGACCTTGCCGCGATGGCGGGGCACGGGGTCCCCGAGGCGCCGCGGCTGCGCCGCTCCCTGCTGCTGATAGCGGGCGCGATCGGCTCCGTCAGCGCCCTGTCGCCGGGGCTGACGGAGCTCCGGCACGCCGTGGAAACCTTCGGGGACCCGCCGCCGCGCGGCTAGTTCCGGTCGGACTCGGCTTCAGGCGGCCGGGTTGCCGTTCGAGGCCAGCAGTGCCTCCGACAGTTCCGCCGCCACCTGCTGGAGCAGCGGCACGATCCGGTCGGTCGCGGCCTCGGTGACGCGGCCCGCCGGGCCGGAGATCGAGATGGCCGCCGCGGTGGGGGAGTCGGGCACGGAGACGGCCAGGCAGCGGACGCCGATCTCCTGCTCGTTGTCGTCGATCGCGTATCCCTGGTGGCGCACGTCCGCCAGCGCCGCGATGAACCCGTCCGGCGTGGTGATCGTCTTGTCGGTCGCGGCCGGCATGCCCGTGCGGCCCAGCAGGGCGCGCACCTCCTCCGCCGGGAAGTCCGCGAGCAGCGCCTTGCCGACGCCGGTGGAGTGCGGCAGGACGCGTCGGCCGACCTCGGTGAACATGCGCATCGAGTGCTTGGACGGCACCTGGGCGACGTACACGATCTCGTCGCCGTCGAGCAGTGCCATGTTCGCCGTCTCGCCGGTCTCCTCGACCAGGCGGGCCAGGTGCGGGCGGGCCCAGGTGCCGAGCAGCCGGGAGGCGGACTCGCCGAGGCGGATCAGGCGCGGGCCGAGCGCGTACCGGCGGTTGGGCTGCTGACGGACGTATCCGCAGGCCACGAGGGTGCGCATCAGGCGGTGGATGGTCGGCAGCGGCAGGCCGCTGCTGGCCGACAGCTCGCTCAGGCCGACCTCGCCGCCCGCGTCCGCCATCCGTTCGAGCAGGTCGAAGGCGCGCTCCAGGGACTGGACGCCACCTGTGGCGGACCTGGCGGAGTCGGTGGTGCTGGCGCTGGACGTCGGCACGGCACGTTCCTTTCGGGGCTGGCGGGAGGAAAGAAGCGTACCCGGCGGCCGGTTGACTACCGGCTTGTACGTAGCTACGTTCTGCTTGCTGGAATTCTAATTCCGCTTTGTGGAAACGTCCAGGGCGAGGTTGCTGGGCATGCCCCCACAAAGGGTGCCTCTTGACGGGGTCCGGCGGGGAGTGAAGACTCCTTCAACAGAACGTTGAAACACATGCTCAGGGAAGAGAGGGGTTCGGGTGTCGCAGGCTGAACTCGTACTGCGCTCGACGCGCGTCGTCACTCCCGAGGGGACGTGCGCGGCGTCGGTCGCGGTGGCCGGAGGGAGGATCACGGCCGTCCTCCCGTACGACGCCCCCGTGCCGGAGGGCGCCCGGCTGGAGGACGTCGGCGACCACGTCGTCCTGCCCGGCCTGATCGACACCCACGTGCACGTGAACGACCCGGGGCGCACCGAGTGGGAGGGCTTCTGGACCGCCACCCGCGCGGCCGCGGCCGGCGGCATCACCACCCTCGTGGACATGCCGCTGAACTCCATCCCGCCGACCACGACGGTCGGCCACCTGCGCACCAAGCGCGAGGTCGCCGCCGCCAAGGCCCACATCGACGTCGGCTTCTGGGGCGGCGCCCTGCCCGACAACGTCAAGGACCTGCGCCCGCTGCACGAGGCAGGGGTCTTCGGCTTCAAGGCGTTCCTGTCGCCGTCCGGGGTCGACGAGTTCCCGCACCTCGACCAGGAGCAGCTCGCCCGGTCGCTGGCGGAGATCGCCGCCTTCGACGGCCTGCTCATCGTGCACGCCGAGGACCCGCACCACCTGGCCGCGGCCCCGCAGCAGGGCGGTCCGAAGTACAGCCACTTCCTCGCCAGCCGCCCGCGCGACGCCGAGGACACCGCGATCGCGGCCCTCCTCGCGCAGGCCAAGCGGTTCAACGCCCGCGTGCACATCCTCCACCTCTCCTCCAGCGACGCCCTGCCGCTGATCGCCGAGGCCCGCGCCGACGGCGTGCAGGTGACGGTCGAGACCTGCCCGCACTACCTCACCCTCACCGCCGAGGAAGTGCCGGACGGCGCCAGCGAGTTCAAGTGCTGCCCGCCGATCCGCGAGGCCGCCAACCAGGACCTGCTGTGGCAGGCCCTCGCGGACGGCACGATCGACTGCGTGGTCACCGACCACTCGCCGTCCACCGCCGACCTCAAGACCGATGACTTCGCCACCGCCTGGGGCGGCATCGCCGGCCTCCAGCTCAGCCTGCCGGCGATGTGGACCAAGGCCCGCGAGCGCGGTCTCGGCCTGGAGGACGTCGTCCGCTGGATGTCGGCGCACACGGCACGCCAGGTGGGTCTCGACGGGCGCAAGGGCGCCATCGCGGCCGGCCACGACGCCGACTTCGCCGTCCTCGCCCCCGACGAGACGTTCACCGTCGACCCGGCCGCCCTCCAGCACCGCAACCGCGTCACCGCGTACGCGGGCAAGACCCTGTACGGCGTCGTGAAGTCCACCTGGCTGCGCGGAGAGCGCATCCTGGCGGACGGCGCGTTCACCGACCCGAAGGGACAGCTCCTCACCCGGACCTGAGACGTCCGGACCCCCTGAACCCAGATCATCCCGAACGATCCCGAGAGGAACACCTGATCACCGTGACGGCCCAGCAGAACTCCCAGTTGGCCAGCTTCACCGGCGACGCGAACCCCTACGGAGGCGGTGACCCGTACGCGGACTACCGCACGGCCGACCTCCCGTTCACCCATCTCGCGAACCTCGCCGACCGGCGACTGGGCGCCGGCGTCGTCGCCGCCAACGACGAGTTCTTCGCCCAGCGCGAGAACCTGCTGGTGCCGGAGCCCGCCGAGTTCGACCCCGAGCACTTCGGGCACAAGGGCAAGGTCATGGACGGCTGGGAGACCCGCCGGCGCCGCGGCGCGTCCGCCGAGCACCCCTGGCCCACGGAGGGCGACCACGACTGGGCGCTGATCCGCCTCGGCGCCCCCGGCGTGATCCGCGGCATCGTCGTCGACACCGCCCACTTCCGCGGCAACTACCCGCAGGCGGTCTCCGTCGAGGGCGCCACGGTCGAGGGCTCCCCGTCGGCGGAGGAACTGCTCGCCGGGGACGTCAAGTGGACGACCCTCGTCCCGCGCACTCCCGTCGGCGGCCACGCCGCCAACGGCTTCGCGGTCTCGGCCGAGCAGCGCTTCACCCACCTGCGCCTGGGGCAGCACCCCGACGGCGGCATCGCCCGTCTGCGCGTGTACGGCGAGGTGCTTCCGGACCCGGCCTGGCTCACCGCCCTCGGCACCTTCGACGTGGTCGCCCTGGAGAACGGCGGGCAGGCCGAGGACGCCTCCAACCTCTTCTACTCGCCGGCCACCAACACCATCCAGCCGGGCCGCTCCCGCAAGATGGACGACGGCTGGGAGACCCGCCGCCGCCGCGACCAGGGCAACGACTGGATCCGCTACCGGCTGGTGGACCGTTCCCAGATCCGCGCCATCGAGATCGACACGGCGTACCTGAAGGGCAACTCGGCCGGCTGGGCCTCGGTGTCCGTGCGGGACGGCGAGAGCGGGGAATGGCGCGAGGTCCTGCCCCGCACCCGCCTCCAGCCCGACACCAACCACCGCTTCGTCCTGCCGGAGCCGGCCGTCGGTACGCACGCGCGCGTGGACATCTTCCCCGACGGCGGCATCTCCCGCCTGCGCCTGTTCGGCTCCCTCACCGAGGACGGCGCGGCCCACCTGGCCGCCCGCCACCAGGAACTGGCCGGCTGACCCCGCCCGTCACACCCACGCGCGGGGCGCCCGGCCGGACAGCACCGGCGCGCCCCGCGCGTGCGTTCTGCCGCGTTCCCGCGTTTTCCCGCGTCCGTACGCGCGGGCGCCGCCTACGCGGCGCCCGTCCGCCGGGCAGTCGCTACGCCGCGTGGCCCCCGTCCACGGCGAACTCCGCGCCCGTGACGTACGTGGCCCCGGCCAGGTGCGCAACCGTCGACGCCACCTCGTCCGCCGTGCCGAAGCGGCCCAGGGCCGTCATGGCCGCCTGCCCCTGCGCGAAGGGCCCGTCCGCCGGGTTCATGTCGGTGTCGACCGGCCCCGGGTGGACGATGTTCGCCGTGATCCCGCGCGGCCCCAACTCCCTGGCCAGCGCCTTGGTCAGGCCGATCAGCGCCGACTTGCTCATCGCGTACAGGGTGCCGCCGGGGCCGGGCACCCGCTGGGTCATGCAGCTGCCGATGGTGATGATCCGCCCGCCCTCGGTCATGCGGGACGCGGCCGCCTGGGAGGTCAGGAAGACACCCCGGACGTTCACCGCGAGCAGCCGGTCCACGTCGGCGACCGTCATGTTCTCCAGCGGGCCGAGCAGGCCCAGGCCCACGTTGTTGACCAGCACGTCCGGGCCGCCCCCGAGCGCGAGCGCCGCCCGCTCCACCGCCCCTGCCGCCTCGTCCGGATCGGCGGAGTCCGCCCGCAGGGCCACCGCCCGGCGTCCCAGCGCCTCCACGGCGCGTACGACGTCCGCGGCGGCGTCCTTGCCGTTCACATAGGTCAGGGCCACGTCGGCGCCCTCCCGCGCCAGGCGCAGCGCGGTGGCCGCACCGATCCCGCGGCTGCCGCCGGTGACGAGGGCCGTCCGGCCGAGCAGGGGTGCGGAGGGGTGGGTGAGTGAATCCGTGTTCGTGTGCGTATTCGTTTTCGTGTTCATGGGTCCATTCCAGCGAGCGGCACGCGCGCACGCTGGCGGCGATCGGACGTCGAACCGGGACGGCCCGATCGCGGCTCGTACGGGTTGTGAACTCGCCGAAAACACATATGACGTCCAGGGAAGCTCCAACCGTCTTGTCACTGACATGCCACTGTCTACGCGCGCCATCATGAATCCATGCGATTCCCCCCACACGCCGCCCGGCTCGGTGCGGCAACCGCAGTCCTGTCCGCCCTGCTCCTGGGCGGCACCGTCTCCGCGACCACGGCGGGCGCCGCCCCGGCGTCGGTCGGCGACATCTGCTACAGCGCCCTGCCCTCCCAGGCGCACGACACCCTCGACCTGATCGAGCAGGGCGGTCCCTACCCGTTCGAGCAGGACGGGACCGTCTTCCAGAACCGGGAGGGCATCCTGCCCGGTCAGTCCACCGGCTACTACCACGAGTACACGGTGATCACGCCGGGCTCCGACACGCGCGGCGCCCGGCGCATCGTCACCGGTGAGGAGAACCAGGAGGACTACTACACGGCCGACCACTACGCGTCGTTCGACCTCGTCGACCACGGCTGCTGAGACCGGCGACGACGGTCGGTGGCCGCCCGTCGGCTCTGCACCAAGCCCCAATTCCAGTCGGTGAACTCGTGCACCAGCCCCACCACGCCCTGGATCACGGCCAGCAGTCCCAGGAAACAGGTGCTGCGGGCGCTGCGCGCGGGCGCCGCCGGGTTCGTCCTCAAGGACACGCCGCCCGCGGAGATCCTCGACGCCGTGCGCAGGGTCGCGGCCGGTGACCCCGTCCTGTCGCCAGCCGTGACCCGCCGGCTGATGGACCAGGCGGCCGGTGGCGCCGGCGACACGCGCCGCACCCGCGCGCGTGCGCGCGCCGACACCCTCGACGACCGCGAGCGCGAGGTCGCCGTCGCGGTCGGCCGGGGCCTGGCCAACGCCGCCATCGCGGCGGAGCTGTTCATGAGCGTGGCCACCGTCAAGGCCCACGTCTCCCGCATCCTGGCCAAGCTGGACCTCGACAACCGCGTCCAGATCGCACTCCTGGCACACGACGCGGGGCTGCTGGAGGGGTACCAGGAGGACGGCCGCTAGAGGCGCGGGAGCGGCCGGACGGGGATGCTTCCGGTCAGCCCGCCAGGGACGCCGCGCCCCCGGCGACCTCGGCCAGTCGTACGGGTCTGCGTTCGCGGCGGGAGACGTCGCAGGCCTCGGCGATCCGCAGGGCCTGGAGTGCCTCGCGGCCGTCGCACGGGTTGGCCCGCTCGCCCCGCACGACCTCCACGAACGTGGCCAGCTCCGCCTCGTAGGCGGGCCCGAACCGTTCCACGAAGCCGGTCCACGGCTTGTCGGCGGCCGGGGGACCGGTCGGCTCGGTGGACGCGATCGGCGTACGGTCGTCCAGACCGACGACGATCTGGTCCAGCTCCCCGGCCAGCTCCATGCGCACGTCGTACCCCGCCCCGTTCAGCCGCGTCGCCGTCACCGTGGCCAGCGTGCCGTCGTCCAGCGTGAGCAGCGCGGCACCGGTGTCCACGTCGTCCGCCGCGCGGAACATCGGCGGACCGGCGTCCGACCCCGCGGCGTAGACGTCCGTGACCTCCCGCCCGGTCACCCAGCGAAGGACGTCGAAGTCGTGGATGAGCGTGTCCCGGTAGAGCCCGCCGGACTGCGGCAGGTACTCGGCAGGCGGCGGGGCCTGGTCGCTCGTCACCGCCCGGACGGTGTGCAGCCGGCCGAGCCGCCCCGCCCGTACCGCCTCCCGGGCCCCCTTGTACCCGGCGTCGAAGCGACGCTGGAACCCCATCTGGAGCACCGTCCCGGCCGCCTCCACCTCGGCGATCGCCTGTAACGTGCCGGTCAGGTCCAGCGCGATGGGCTTCTCGCAGAACACCGGCAGCCCCGAGCGTGCTGCCCGACCGATCAGTTCGGCGTGGGCCGGCGTCGCCGTGGTGATCACCACGGCGTCCACGCCCCACCGGAAGATCTCGTCCACTCCGGGTGCCGCCGTCTCCCCCAGCCGGTGGGCCAGATCCTGGGCCCGCGTGAGATCGGCGTCCGTGAGGATCAGGGATCCCACGTCGCGGTGGCGGCTGAGCGTGTTGGCGTGAACAGTGCCGATACGGCCCGTCCCGATGACCCCGATGCGCATGGAATCAAAGTGGGCTCACAGCCCGCACCCTGTCAATGCGTATGTCCGGACAATCGAACTACACAACTTCCCGTCAACACCGTGCGGAGCTACGCTCGGCCCGTGCCGAAACCAGAAGTGGACCCCACCGTGTCGCTGGACCTCAGCGTGGATCGCAGCAGCCCCGTGCCGCTGTACTTCCAGCTGTCGCAGCAGCTGGAGGCGGCGATCGAGCACGGCGCGCTGACCCCGGGCAGCCTGCTGGGCAACGAGATCGAGCTGGCCGCGCGGCTCGGTCTGTCCCGGCCCACCGTGCGCCAGGCCATCCAGTCGCTCGTCGACAAGGGCCTGCTGGTGCGCCGCCGGGGCGTCGGCACCCAGGTCGTGCACAGCAAGGTCAGGCGCCCGCTGGAACTCAGCAGTCTCTACGACGACCTGGAGGCCGCGGGCCAGCGTCCCGCCACGAAGGTCCTGGTCAACACGGTCGTCCCGGCGACCGCGGAGACCGCCGCCGCACTCGGCGTGACCGAGGGCAGCGACGTGCACCGCGTCGAGCGGCTGCGGCTGACCCACGGGGAGCCGATGGCGTACCTGTGCAACTACCTGCCCTCCGGTCTCCTCGACCTCGACACCGGCCGGCTGGAGGCCACCGGCCTGTACCGGCTGATGCGCGCCGCCGGGATCACCCTGCACAGCGCCCGTCAGTCCATCGGTGCCCGCGCCGCCACCGCCGACGAGGCCGAACGGCTCGGCGAGGACGAGGGAGCGCCCCTGCTCACGATGGAACGCACCACGTTCGACGACACGGGACGCGCGGTCGAGTTCGGCACGCACACCTACCGCCCCTCCCGGTACTCCTTCGAGTTCCAGCTCCTCGTACGGCCCTGACCCGCTCCGTCCGGCCGCCGCTCGCCGCGCGGGTTCGTCGCAATGTCCGGACAATGTGACCGTCGTCCGATCCCCGGAGGCACGCGCTCCGCTTGTGTGTCGGACAATGTGGCGTTTGGGGTTTCCAGACCCCGGCCGGAGCCTCGGGCGCCCGGCACGCACAGCACGGCACAGCAAGAAGGGCACGGCCTCGTGGCACGGTTTCGGACCTGGGTAGGCATCGCGCTGGCAGGAGCACTGTCGGTGTCCCTGGCCGGGTGCAGCAGCACTGGCGGCAAGCGCGCCGAGGACGCCCGCAAGGCCGCGTCGGCCCAGGGGCAGGCGGCGGTGAACACGCCCCGCTGGACCTTCGCGATGATCACTCACTCGGGCGACGGCGACACCTTCTGGGACATCGTCCAGAGCGGCGCCGAGCAGGCCGCGGTGAAGGACAACATCAACTTTCTGTACTCCCACGACGACGAGGCCCAGCAGCAGGCGCAGCTGGTGAACGCCGCCATCGACAAGAAGGTCGACGGGATCATCGTCACGCTGGCCAAGCCCGACGCGATGAGGTCCGCCCTCGACCGCGCCCGCAAGGCGGGCATCCCGGTGATCACCGTGAACTCCGGGTCCGAGGAGTCGAAGGCGTTCGGCGCCCTCACCCACGTCGGCCAGGACGAGACGATCGCCGGCGAGGCGGTCGGCGAGGAACTGAACCAGCGAGGCCGCGAGCAGGCCCTCTGCGTGCTCCACGAGCAGGGCAACGTCGGCCACGAGCAGCGCTGCGACGGCGTGGAGAAGACCTTCGACGGCAAGGTCCAGCGGCTCTACGTCAACGGCACCAGCATGCCGGACGTGCAGTCCGCCATCGAGGCCAAGCTCCAGACCGACAAGGCCGTCGACGCGGTGGTCACCCTCGGTGCCCCCTACGCCGACACCGCGGTGAAGGCCAAGCAGGGCGCGGGCAGCAAGGCCGAGATCGACACCTTCGACCTCAACGCCAAGGTCGCCGCCGGACTCGCGGACGGCACCCTCGGCTTCGCGGTCGACCAGCAGCCCTACCTCCAGGGCTACGAGGCCGTCGACCTGCTGTGGCTGTACAAGTACAACGCCGACGTCCTCGGCGGCGGCCGGCCGGTGCTCACCGGGCCGCAGATCATCACCAAGGACGACGCCGCCGCGCTCGCCGAGTACACCAAGCGGGGCACCCGATGAGCGCCGGCACGGATGTGGCCACCGCTGACGAAAGGATTCTGCAGACCTCACCGCTGCGGAAACTCCTGGGCCGCCCCGAACTGGGCTCCGTCGTCGGCGCCATCGCCGTCTTCGTGTTCTTCGCGTTCTTCGCCGACAGCTTCCTGCACGCCGCCAGCCTCAGCACGGTGCTCTACGCCGCCTCCACGATCGGCATCATGGCCGTCCCGGTGGCGCTGCTGATGATCGGCGGCGAATTCGACCTGTCGGCCGGCGTCATGGTCACCTCGTCGGCCCTGGTGTCGTCGATGTTCAGCTACCGGATGACCGCCAACGTCTGGGTCGGCGTCGGCGTGTCCCTGCTGGTCACGCTGGCGATCGGCGCCTTCAACGGCTTCATGCTGACCCGCACCAAGCTGCCCAGCTTCATCATCACGCTGGGCACCTTCCTGATGCTGACCGGCCTGAACCTGGGCTTCACCAAGCTGATCGACGGCACCGTCTCCACCAAGTCGATCGCCGACATGGAGGGCTTCCCCTCCGCCCACGACGTCTTCGCCTCCACGATCACCATCGGCGGCGTCGGCTTCAAGGTGACCATCCTGTGGTGGCTCGCTCTGGTCGCCGTCGCCAGCTGGGTCCTGCTGCGCACCCGCGCCGGCAACTGGATCTTCGCGGTCGGCGGCAACAAGGACGCCGCCCGCGCGGTGGGCGTCCCGGTCACCAAGACCAAGATCGGCCTCTACATGGGCGTCGGCTTCGGCGCCTGGATCTCGGGCCAGCACCTGCTCTTCTCCTACGACGTCGTCCAGTCCGGCGAGGGCGTCGGCAACGAGCTGATCTACATCATCGCGGCCGTCATCGGCGGCTGCCTGATCACCGGCGGCTACGGCAGCGCCGTCGGCTCGGCGGTCGGCGCGTTCATCTTCGGCATGACCAGCAAGGGCATCGTCTTCGCCGAGTGGAACCCCGACTGGTTCAAGTTCTTCCTCGGAGCGATGCTGCTCCTCGCGACCCTGCTCAACGCCTGGGTCCGCAAGCGCGCGGAGGCCACCAAATGACGCAGACCCCAGCACGTGAGGCGCTCGTCGAGCTGTCCGGCGTCAGCAAGAACTACGGCAACGTACGCGCCCTCGAAGGCGTGTCCCTCCAGGTGCACGCCGGCGACATCACCTGCGTGCTGGGCGACAACGGCGCGGGCAAGTCGACCCTCATCAAGATCATCTCCGGTCTGCACCAGCACGACGGCGGCACCGTCGCCCTCGACGGCGAGGAGACCCGCCTCTCCTCCCCGCGCGAGGCCCTGGACCGCGGCATCGCCACCGTCTACCAGGACCTCGCCGTCGTCCCGCTGATGCCGGTCTGGCGCAACTTCTTCCTCGGCTCCGAGCCCCGCAAGGGCGTTGCCCCGTTCAAGCGCATGGACGTCGACCACATGCGCCGCACCACTCACGCGGAGCTCCTGCGCATGGGCATCGACCTGCGCGACGTCGACCAGCCCATCGGCACCCTCTCCGGCGGCGAACGCCAGTGCGTGGCGATCGCACGCGCGGTGTACTTCGGCGCGAAGGTCCTGGTGCTCGACGAACCGACGGCGGCACTGGGCGTGAAGCAGTCGGGTGTGGTCCTCAAATATGTGGCGGCGGCACGCGACCAGGGCCTGGGCGTCGTCCTCATCACCCACAACCCGCACCACGCGTACCTGGTGGGTGACAGGTTCATCCTCCTGAAGCGCGGCACGATGGTGGGCAACCACGAGCGCGAGGACGTCACGCTGGACGAGCTGACGAGGCAGATGGCCGGCGGAACAGAGCTGGATGATCTACGCCATGAACTGGAACGCCGATAAGGGGCGCGGGGCTGTGTCATGTGCGGCTCCGCCGCGTGAGCGCGACCAGCCACAACGCACCCGCACCCGGCAACGAACCGTCCGCCCCACCCCCTGTCCCATTCGGCACCCAGCGTGAGCGTGCGGCACAATCGCACCCGATGAGCACCTACCGCGACTTCACCGCCCCCATCGGATCCCGCCGCGCCCCGGTCCTGCGCACCGTGGGCACGAGGGAACGCCGCTCGCACCTGACGGCACCCCGCGTGCCCACGGTCGGCATCGACATCGGCGGCACGAAAGTCATGGCGGGTGTCGTCGACGCCGACGGCAACATCCTGGAGCGCCTGCGCACGGAGACCCCGGACAAGTCCAAGAGCCCCAAAGTGGTCGAGGACACCATTGTCGAGCTGGTCCTGGACCTCTCCGACCGGCACGACGTGCACGCCGTCGGCATCGGTGCGGCCGGCTGGGTCGACGCCGACCGCAGCCGCGTGCTGTTCGCCCCCCACCTGTCCTGGCGCAACGAGCCGCTGCGCGACCGCATCGCCGGCCGCCTCGCGGTCCCCGTCCTGGTGGACAACGACGCCAACACCGCCGCCTGGGCCGAGTGGCGCTTCGGTGCCGGCCGCGGCGAGGACCACCTGGTCATGATCACGCTCGGCACCGGCATCGGCGGCGCGATCCTGGAGGACGGCCAGGTCAAGCGGGGCAAGTACGGGGTCGCCGGTGAGTTCGGGCACATGCAGGTGGTGCCCGGCGGCCACCGCTGCCCGTGCGGCAACCGCGGCTGCTGGGAGCAGTACAGCTCCGGCAACGCCCTGGTCAGGGAGGCCCGCGAGCTGGCCGCGGCCGACTCGCCGGTGGCGTACGGGATCATCGAGCACGTCAAGGGCAGCATCGGCGACATCACCGGCCCGATGATCACCGAGCTGGCCCGCGACGGCGACGCCATGTGCGTCGAACTGCTCCAGGACATCGGGCAGTGGCTCGGCGTCGGCATCGCCAACCTCGCTGCCGCCCTCGACCCGTCCTGCTTCGTGATCGGCGGCGGGGTCAGCGCCGCGGACGACCTGCTCATCGTTCCCGCGCGCGATGCCTTCAAACGCCAGCTCACCGGCCGCGGCTACCGCCCCGAGGCCCGCATCGTCCGCGCCCAGCTGGGCCCCGAGGCCGGCATGGTGGGCGCCGCCGACCTGGCCCGTCTGGTGGCCCGCCGGTTCCGCCGCGCCAAGCGGCGCCGCGTGGAGCGCTACGAGCGCTACGAGCGGTACGCCGAGGCCCGACGCACCTCCGGGGAGTCGCTGTGACCGAGACCCTGCCCCACCGGACCGGAACCCCGGAGGAACACGGGCCGCAGGCCGAGGACCGCCGGCACATGATCCGGCGCCGTGCGCTGACGCTGCTCACCATCGTGCTGCTCATCGGCATCCCCGCCGGCTACCTCGTGATCTCCGCCAACCAGAGCCGCGACAGCGGCCGGGAGAAGGAGGCGAAGTACGCCGCGACCGGCATGACCCGGGGCTGGCCGTCCAAGCTACAGCGCCGCATCTACGAGCTGCCGGTCCCGGTGCCCTCCGAAAAGATCGCGTACTACGAGACGAACAACTGGAAGACCAGCCGACTCTACGTCCAGTTCCAGACCACCAATGCCGGTCTGGACGCCTTCCTGGCCGGCCTGGGCATCGACCGGGACGCGCTGGAGAAGGACAAGATCGCCATCAGCGACCGGGCCCAGCGGGTCACCGGTTGGAACTTCCGCGCGTCCAGCACCTGGTGGGGCGTGGTCAACGAGCAGCGGAACCCGGCACCGACCCAGGACGTCGTCGTGGACCTGGACGACCCGGACTATCCGATGGTGTACGTCGTCTCGCGCACCGTTCCCTGACCCCGCACGCACACCGCACGCGCCCGGCGGCCGGCCGGGACCGATTGTCAGACCCCGCCCGTAGAGTCGAAGACAGCTGATCGGGCACACGGGCGGGAGGTGACAGGACGTATGGGCGACATGGCCGTGGCGGACACAAGCGTCTCCGGGCGGGCGGGGGAGCGGCGGGAGACGAGCGGGCGGCAGGGCCCCGCACCGTCCGTCCCGCTCCGGCTGGCGGCCGTCTTCCTGCCCGCACCCCTTCCGCGCGACGCGCGGATCGCCTTCTGGGACCCGGGGCAGCGCCAGGACGGCGACACCTTCTCCGCGTACGCCTCGACACCGGACGAGGGCTCGGCAGCCGGGCCCCCGAGCGACGGCACCGCGCCCGAGCCGCACGCCGCCGACGGCACCCGCCCGGCCGGGCTCACGGAACTCACGGTCGTCCGGCGGCACGGCGCCGGGGTGCGGCGCGGGACGACGCCCGCGTTGTCGTTGCCGCTGGGCGAGGCCCTGCCGCTGCTGGTGCGGGCCCGGCACGACCCGGCCGCCCACCCGGCGACCGCGTGCTGGGGAGCGGCGGCCCTGCACGCCCTGCGGCTCACCGCGCGCGGCAGGCTGCTGCCCGGCCTCACCGCGACCGGGCACGACGCCTGGCGCGCCGGACCGCTGGACCCCGATGACATCGCGCACCTGCGGGCCGTGGCCGCCGCCCTGCCCCCGGAGGGCCACGCGGTGCCGCTGGACGGCCCGGGCCCGATCCGGCTGCCGGAGCCGGAGGCACTGGTCCGCGCCTTCCTGGACGCCGTCGCCGACACCCTGCCCCGCACCCCGGCCGCACCCCACGCCTCGGGCCGCCCCTTCGCCGCTCGCGCGGCCCAGCGCCTGCCCGGCGCCCACGACTGGGCCGCCGAGGTCGCCGCCGGAATGGACGCGGGCGTGCGGATCTCGCTCCGCCTGGACCTGTCCGCGTACGACCTCTTCGACGGGAACGTCGCCGCCGGCGAGGGGGGAGGCAGCGGCGGCGGGGTGCGCAGCGCGGGGGCCGCGATCGTCCAGGTGCACAGCCTCGCCGACCCCACCCTCGTCGCCGACGCCGCGGATCTGTGGTCGGGGGAGGCCGACGCGGCGTTCGGCCCCCGCGCGCGTGTGGACGCCGCCCTCGGGGTGCGACGCGCGGCGCGGGTCTGGCCGCCTCTCGACCGCCTCACCGACCAGGACGTGCCCGACGTCCTGGGGCTGTCCGAGGAGGAGGTCACCGACCTGCTGGGCGTGGCGGCGGGGCGGCTCGCCGCCGCCGGGGTCGCCGTGCACTGGCCCCGCGACCTCGCGCAGGACCTCACCGCGACCGCGGTGGTCAGGACCGCGCCGGGCTCGGCGACGGACGGCACGGGATTCTTCGAGAGCGAGGACCTCCTCCAGTTCCGCTGGCAGCTGGCCATCGGCGGCGACCCGCTCACCGAGGCCGAGATGGACACCCTCGCGGAGGCCCACCGCCCGGTCGTCCGGCTCCGTGACCGGTGGGTGCTGGTCGACCCGGCGCTCGTCCACCGGGCCCGCAAGCGCGACCTGGGCCTGCTCGACCCGGTCGACGCCCTCTCCGTCGCCCTCACCGGCAGCGCGGAGGCCGACGGCGAGACCGTCGACGTGGTGCCGGTCGGCGCGCTGGCCGCCCTGCGCGACCGGCTCACCGCAGGCGTACACCCCGCCGAACCGCCGCCCGGCCTGCACGCCACCCTCCGCGACTACCAGCTGCGCGGACTCGCCTGGCTCGACCTCATGACCTCCCTCGGCCTCGGCGGCTGCCTCGCCGACGACATGGGCCTCGGCAAGACGGTCACCGTCATCGCCCTGCACCTGAAACGGGCCCGGACCGAGCCGACCCTGGTGGTCTGCCCGGCCTCACTGCTGGGCAACTGGCAGCGGGAGATCACCCGCTTCGCGCCCGGCGTCCCCGTCCGCCGCTTCCACGGCGCCGACCGCACCCTGGACGACCTGGCCGGCGGTTTCGTGCTCACCACGTACGGCACGATGCGGTCCGTCGCCCCGGCCCTCGCCGAGCGGCCCTGGGGCATGGTCGTCGCCGACGAGGCACAGCACGTCAAGAACCCGTACTCGGCGACGGCGAAGGCCCTGCGCACCATCCCGTCCCCCGCGCGGGTGGCCCTGACCGGCACACCGGTGGAGAACAACCTCTCCGAGCTGTGGGCACTGCTCGACTGGACCACCCCCGGACTCCTCGGCCCCCTGAAGTCCTTCCGCGCCCGCCACGCGCGCGCGGTGGAGAACGGCGAGGACGACCAGGCGGTGGCGCGCCTCGCCCGCCTGATCCGCCCCTTCCTGCTCCGCCGCAAGAAGTCCGACCCGGGCATCGTCCCCGAGCTGCCGCCGAAGACGGAGACGGACCACCCCGTCCCCCTCACCCGCGAACAGGCCGCGCTGTACGAGGCGGTGGTGCGCGAGTCGATGCTCGCCATCGAGGAGGCCGAGGGCATCGGCCGTCGCGGTCTCGTCCTCAAGCTCCTGACCTCGCTCAAGCAGATCTGCGACCATCCCGCGCTCTTCCTGAAGGAGGAGCACCCGCCGGGCGCCACGGGTGTGGGCGATGCCGACCGCATGGCCGCCCGCTCGGGGAAACTCGCCCTGCTGGACGAGCTGTTGGACACGCTGCTCGCGGAGGACGGATCGGCGCTCGTCTTCACGCAGTACGTCGGCATGGCCCGCCTCATCACCTCCCACCTGGCCGCCCGCGCGGTCCCCGTCGACCTCCTCCACGGCGGCACGCCGGTGCCCGAGCGCGAACGCATGGTGGACCGCTTCCAGAGCGGCGCGACGCCGGTCCTCGTCCTGTCCCTCAAGGCCGCCGGCACCGGCCTGAACCTCACCCGCGCGGGCCACGTCGTGCACTTCGACCGCTGGTGGAACCCGGCCGTCGAGGAGCAGGCCACCGACCGCGCCTACCGCATCGGCCAGACCCAGCCGGTCCAGGTGCACCGCCTCATCACCGAGGGCACGGTCGAGGACCGCATCGCCGAGATGCTCCAGTCCAAGCGCGCCCTGGCCGACGCGATCCTCGGCTCCGGCGAGTCGGCCCTCACCGAGCTGACGGCCCGTGAACTGTCCGACCTGGTGTCCCTGCGGAGGCCGTCATGACCCCCCGCCCCGCCGACGAGGCCCGCCGCGCCCTGCGCGAGGCCCGACTGCGCGGCGAGACGACAACGGACACCCCGACGGACACCGGCTCCGAGACCGGCACCGCTGCCGTCACCGAGCCGGAGCCCGGCACCTCGGTCCGCGAGCCCGCGCGGCAGCATGACCGGGACCAGGCCCGGGACCGAGACCGGGACCGCCCTCCGCGCCCCGGTGACATCGCGCGCGCGGCGCTGCGCGGCACCCGGACCGCACGGCACGCGGAGGCGGACGACGACACCCGGGCGCCCGAGGGGACCACCCGCGAAACCCCGTCCGACCGCACGGACGACCCCGGGGACCCGCCCCGCCCCGCCGCCCCGACCCGTCCTGACGGCTCGTCACCCACCACCGCCCCCAACACCCCGGAAGCAGGCGACAGCCGCCCGGCGGACGTGGCACGGGAGGCCCTGCGTGCGGCGCGGCGACAGGCGCGCGCGGACACCGCGAGCAAGGAAGCGTCGGGCACCCCGCGACGCCCGGCCCCGCCCCGGCACCCCCGGCCCACCGCGGGCGATCCGTGCACCGCCGACGCCCGTTCCCGCGCCCGTGCCGTACGGGACTTCGCCGCGGACGCCTTCCGACTGCCACCGGAGACGGACCCGGAGGAGGACGACGCCCCGCCCTCGGCAGCACCCGAAGGACCGGGAACGCCGGGCGGGCCGGCCGACGAACCGCCCCGCACGCCCGCCGTCGAGGCACGGACACCGGACCCCGCCGAGGGCTCGCCGTCCGACCAGGAATCCCAACCCTCGGCCGCGTCGTCGTACGAGCCACGGCCGTTCCGGCACCTGACGCCACCGCGCCACGACCCGCCACCGCGCCACGACCCGCCACCGCACAGCGACGCGGTGTCCTCGCGGCGGGAGCGGGCCTCCGCCACGTCCGCCCCGTCCACCCCGTTCGCGACCCCCCGCACCACCCCCCGCTCGATGGCCGCCCCGGACCGCGACGGCGACCTCCGCCGCACCTTCCCCGCGCTCCCGCCCCACGCGACGGACGAGGGCCTCGCCGTGACCTGGTGGGGGAACGCGTGGGTGGCCGCGCTGGAGGAAGGCGCCCTGGACGCGGCCCGGCTGGCCCGCGGACGTGGCTATGCCGAGCGGGGGCACGTCGACGCCATCACCGTGACGCCCGGCCTGGTCCTCGCCTACGTACAGGGCAGCCGGCCGCGGCCGTACCGGGTGCAGGTGCGGTTGCGCACGCTGGGCGACGACGACTGGCGGCGGTTCCTGGACGCCGCCGTCGAGCGGCCCGGACACATCGCCGCGCTCCTCGACGGGGAGCTGCCCCACTCCCTGGCCGACTGCGGGGTGCCGCTGCTCCCCGGCCCCGGCGACCTCGCGCCCCGGTGCAGTTGCCCCGACTCGGGGCACCCCTGCAAACACGCCGCCGCGCTCTGCTACCAGACGGCGCGGCTGCTCGACGCCGACCCCTTCGTCCTGCTCCTGCTCCGCGGCCGGGGGGAACGCGCGCTGCTCGACGCCCTGTCCCGGCTGAACGCGGCCCGTGCCGCGCGTGCCGCCCAGGACCGCGGACCGGCGCCGCTGCCCGGCGTCCGGGCCAGTGCGGCACTGGACACGCGGCCTCTCCCGCCCCTCCCGGCCGCCCTCCCTCCACCCCCGCATCCCGAGCAGCCCCCGGCCTACCCGGCGGCACCGGGCGGACCCGACCCCTTCGCGCTGGACCAGCTGGCCACCGACGCCGCCGCTCGCGCCCACGCCCTGCTCAGCACCGGCCGTGACCCGGTGGGCGGGCTGACGCTGTGGCAGGACGCCGCCCGCCTCGCGGCGGCCCGCCCCGGCTCCGGTCTCACCGCCGGCACCCGGGCGCTCTACGCCTCCCTGGCCGGCGCGGCCGGCCGGGACCAGATCGACCTGGCCCGCGCCGTGGCGGCCTGGCGACAGGGCGGGCCGGACGGCCTGGACGTCCTGGAGGAAGCCTGGGACCCGCCGGCCGGCCGCTTCGACCGCGCCCGCCCCCTGCTGCTCGCCGCCGACCTCCCCGCGTTCCGGCCCTGGCGCAACCGCCTCACCCACCCTGTCGGCCACGTCCAGCTCCGGCTCGGCCGGTCGGGACTCTGGTACGCGTACGAGTCCGAGCCCGGCCGGGAGGACTGGTGGCCGCGCGGCACCCCCGACCTCGACCCGGTGGGCGCCCTCACCGGCCTGGGCGGATCCGACGACCCCTGACCGGCCGACAGAGGGGTCACCCCTCGGCGTCACGCACCAGAAGGGCGATCTGCACCCGGTTCTCGACCGCCAGCTTGGCGAACAGACTGCCCGTGTGCGCCTTGACCGTCGCCACGCTGATGTGCAGCCGCCGGGCGATCTCCGGGTTGCCCAGCCCGTCCGCGATGGCCCGGGCAGTGTCGAGTTCCCGTTCGGTCAGCGTGGCCAGCTGCTTCCGCGCGGCGTCGCGAGAGGAGTCGCGGACGTGCGAGGACTGCGGACCGGTGGCCGCGGCGATCACCCGGGCCGTGGCAGCCGGAGACAGCACGGGATTGCCGTCCGCGACCGCCCGCACCGCGTCGAGAAGCTGCGGCGGCTGGGTGCCCTTGAGGACGAACCCGAGCGCTCCGGTGCGCAGGGCGCCGAGCACGAGGTCGTCGGAGTCGAACGTGGTCAGGATCAGCACCCGCGGCGGCGCCGGCCGGGTGAGCAGCTCCCGGGTCGCGCTGAGCCCGTCACGGCCGGGCATCCGCACGTCCATCAGCACGACGTCCGGCCGCTGTTCGTCCACCACGGCGATCGCGGTGTCGCCGTCGGCCGCCTCCGCGACGACGGTCAGGTCCGGTTCGCCGTCGATGACGAGCCGCAGCGCCATACGCACCAGTTGTTCGTCGTCGACGATGACGACCCGCACCGGCTCCCGCTCGCTGTCGCTGTCCACTCATGCTCTCTTTTCGTGCGTGGGGTTCGGCCAGGGTAGCTGTGCGGTGAGGAGGTATCCGTCGTCCGGTGTGCGGTGATGGCGCAGCTCTCCGCCGGCGAGGTCGACCCGTTCGCCGAGGCCGAGCAGGCCGAACCCCGACGACGGCGGCTTCGCGGCCCGCGCGGTCGACGGGGAGTTGCGCACGCCCACCCGGAGGCTGTTGCCCGGCGCCCCCTCCAGCTCGATGCGGATGCGCGCGTCCGGGGCGTGTTTGGCGGCGTTGGTCAGCCCCTCCTGGACGACCCGGTAGCAGGTGCGACCGACGAGGTCGGGCGGCGTCCCCGTCACGGTGCCGGCGAGCGTGACGTCCAGTCCGGACGCGCGGGCGTCGGCCACCAGGTCGGGGATGCCCTCCAGCGAGGGCTGCGGCGGTTCCGGGAGACCGGGGTCGGCCCGGAGCACGCCGAGGACGTCCCGTAGCTCCTCCAGGGCGAGATGGGACCCCTCGGCGATGCCACGGACCAGCACGCGGTTCTCCTCGGCCTTGAGATCTCGGCGGTGGTCCAGCACTCCGGCCTGCATGGCGACCAGGGAGATCCGGTGCGCGAGGACGTCGTGCATCTCGCGGGCGATCCGGTTGCGTTCCAGGGCCCGCGTCTGCGCCGCCCGCGCGGACTGTTCCCGCTCCGCGCTCTCCGCCCGCTCCCGCAGGGACCGCACCTCGACGCGCCGCGCCCCCACAGCCATGCCCATCGCCACCGCGATGCCCGCGGTCAGGGCCGGCGACACGAGTTGGAACCAGAACGAGCCGGGCGGGCTCTCGACCGGGTAGAGCTGGACGGCGAACTGGGACGCGGCCACGTAGGCCGGCACCACGACCCCGATCTCCACCGGACGACGACGGGTGGAGATCGAGCCCAGCGCCACGAGCGCGGCGCCGGTGGCGAACGCCGACGTGGTCGAGGCGACCGACACCGCCAGCGCGACGGCGAGCGGGAACCGCCGCCGCCAGACGAGCGCCGTCAGACAGCCGAGGGCCACCAGCGGATCACCGATGAGGAACCACGAGCCCGCTTCGCCCGCCGGCCCCTTCGACACCGCCACACCGGTGGAGACCCAGGCCACCAGGCCCAGGGCCGCGGCCGCCGTCAGCCGCCAGGTCTGCTGCCACCACCCGAGCCGTGGCGCGACGTCCATGTTCACCTGGCCATTATCGCGAAGCCGTGCGTCCGGTGACTCAGCCCGAGGACTGAGGCGCCCTGGACCAAAGTCGAATCCCTGCCTCGCCCGTGGTCCAAGACGTTCCGGACCACCGGGCCGATGTGCGGCCCGCGCCAGACGAACAGACTCCTACATGCTGCGCCGGGACAACCGAAGAGCAGCGCGAGCCGAGCGAGCAGAAGGAGTGGCAGGCATGTTCGAGGACGTGCGCCGTCGGCGGGCCGTGCGGCGGGTCGAGCCCGGGGACGGGCGGGCGCTGAAGCGTTTCCGTTGGTGGCAGTTGCCGTTCCGCGCCCTGTTCTACCTCCGGCTGCCGAACGACGACGACGGCCGGAGCGTCTACGCCGTCGAGGTCAGGCACTGGAAGAGCGACGACTCCGGCAGGGTCAGGGCCCAGCTGTACCTCGACGGCAGGCAGCACGCCGAGTCGCGGCTCCCCGCCGCCTTCCCTGTCCCGGGCGGCGTCGTGGAGGTGAGGAGGAGCGAGTTCGGGCTCAAGCGCTGCCACTACGTCACCGACGCCGGGGCCGAGTACCAACTCGTCCCCGACCGCGACTCGGCGGAAGGGCGCCGCGCCCACTTCGACCGCAAGCACCCCGCGCTGAGCCGCGGCATCGGCTTCCTCTCTACGGCCGTCCTCCTGGCCGGCCTGTTCCTCGTCCTCACACAGCTCGCCGAACAGCTCACCCGCCCGGAGGAAATCGCCCGGCACGTCGGCGGGACCTTCACCGCGCCCGTCGACCTGTCGGCCTGGGGCAACACCATGGTCGGACTCATCACGGTGACGGCCAGCACGGAACGGGCCCTGCGGCTCCGCTTCAGCCGCCTCCTCGACGGCGCGGCGGGCTGACCCGTTGTGCAGACGCGGACGTCAGTCGTCGTACGACAAGCCGTGCCCGGTGCGGAAGAGGACCTTGGCCGGGTCGTCGGCCCGCTGGACGGGCACGGGCAGCCTGCCGCGCGGTCCGACCCGGCCGGCGATCACCCGGGCCGCGGCGCGCAGTTCGACCTCGGTCCAGCAGTAGGAGGCCAGTGCGGCCGGGACGTCGCCGAGGTGGGCGATGTCGTAGGGGTTGCGCACCGCGAGGTGGACGACGGGGACGCCCGTCGCGAGCAGGCGGGACACCAGGGTGCGCTGGGCGCTGGTGGCACCGACGTTGTCGGTGGTGACCACCACCGCGTCCCGTCCCCGCGCGGCGGCCACGGCCTCGTCGATCTTCGCGGCGTCGGGCGCCCGGCCGGTGGCGAGGTGGGTGGTGCGGTAGCCCAGTTCGTCGAACGCCTTGGCCAGCTCGGGCACCGTCGTGCGGGCGTCGTCGGTCGGGAAGGCCGGGCTGGCGCCGACCACGAGCAGCTTCCGCTGCCTGCTGCGCAGCGGGAGCGCGTGGTCCTCGTTGACCAGCAGGGTGGTGGTTCGCTCGGCGATCCGCGCGGCGGCGAGCCGGTGCACGCGGGCGCCGACGACCCGGTCGACCTGCCGCTGGGAGACGTACGGGCTGCCGCTGAGCAGGCCGGCCCTGTCCTTGACCCGCAGGATGCGCAGGACCGATTCGTCGAGGCGGTCCTCGGTGATCTCTCCGCCGCGGACGGCGGCCAGGACGCCGTTGTAGGCGACGTCGATGTCCGGCGGGAAGAGCAGTTGGTCGACGCCGGCCTTGAGGGCGAGGACGGGCACGCGGTCGTCGCCGTACTTGGTGCGCACGCCCTGCATGTTGAGGGCGTCGGTGACGATCACGCCGTCGAAGCCGAGTTCGTCGCGCAGCACGCCCTGGAGGATGGTGGGCGACAGGGTGGCGGGTTCGTTGCTGGGGTCGAGCGCGGGGACCTGGAGGTGCGCGGTCATGATCGAGTCGACACCGGCGGCGATCGCGGCCCGGAAGGGCGGCGCGTCGATACGCTCCCACTCCTCTCGGGTGTGGGTGATCACCGGCAGACCGGTGTGGCTGTCCTCCCCGGTGTCCCCGTGGCCCGGGAAGTGCTTGGCGCAGGCCACGACGCCGGCCTGCTGGTAACCCGTCACCTGGGCGCCCACCATGCGACCGACCTCGCGGGCGTCGGCGCCGAAGGAGCGGACGTTGATGATGGGGTTGGCCGGATTGACGTTGACGTCGGCGACCGGGGCGAAGTTCTGATGGATGCCCAGGGCGGCGAGTTCGGTGCCCGATATCCAGCCGGCGGTGCGCGCGTCGGAGAGCGAGCGGCCCGCGCCGAGCGCCATCGCACCCGGTAGCTGCGTGGCGCCGCTGCCGATGCGGACGTTGGCGCCGTGCTCCTGGTCGATGGAGACCAGGGAGGGGATGGGCGTGGGCAGCGCCAGCGAGGCCCGCTGCACACCGTTGGTCAGGTCCGCGATCTGGCGGGGGTCCTGGATGTTGTTCGCCCAGCCGGAGAAGTAGATGACACCGCCGACGTGGTACTTGGCGATGAGCTCGGCCACGGTGCGGACGCCGAGTTCCCTGAGGTTGCGGTCCTGGTCGAACTGACTGGGGGACGTGGCCGAGGCCCCGTAGAAGTACGGCACGAACAGCTGGCCGATCTTCGCCTCGATGCTCATCCTGGAGATGATCTTCTTGAGGCGGCGGTCACGCTGGTGCGCGACCGCGGGGGTGGCCGTCACACCCAAGACGGCCGTTGCTCCCGCGGCGACCACGGTCGCGGAGGCGAGAACGGTTCGTCTGGAAAGACTCCGGTCCTGCATGCGGACTGCTCCTTCCACCCTTGCCCATAAAGGGACTTGACGGAAACTTGAAGGACTCCGAGCAGCGGGAAACGTAGCCCGCGGGTCACGGGCGGGGCAATAGGTCTAGACAAAATAGGCCCAGACGAAGCGAGCCCCCTCTCGATGCGACTGCCATGGGCGAGAACGGTCCTCGCAGGGTCCGTCTGTACGATGCTCGGGCGTCGTGAAGTGGTACGTGAAGCCGGACGTGGCGGACCTGCTTCCAGCAGCGGAGGCATGGGGAGGTCTCGCGGAGGGGGGCGTGTGACAGATCGTGACAGATGAAGGTGTGAACCCGTGAGCGAGACCAAGACCGACACGCTGCAGTACCGCTTTGACGGGCCAGAAGACGCCCCAGTCCTGATCCTGGGTCCCTCACTGGGTACCACATGGCACATGTGGGACCGCCAGGTGCCCGAGCTGTCGCAGCAGTGGCGGGTCTTCCGGTTCGACCTGCCGGGGCACGGCGGCGCCCCCGCCCGTCCGGCGGGGTCCGTCGCCGAACTCACCCAGCGGCTGCTGGCCACCCTCGACGGACTCGGCGTGCAGCGCTTCGGTTACGCGGGCTGCGCGTTCGGCGGCGCGGTCGGCATGGAGCTGGCCCTGCGCCATCCCGAACGCCTGGCCTCCCTCGCGCTGATCGCCGCCTCGCCCCGTTTCGGCACCGCCGACGAGTTCCGCCAGCGTGGCGTGATCGTCCGCACCAACGGGCTCGACCCCATCGCCCGCAGCTCGCCGGAGCGCTGGTTCACCGGCGGGTACGCCGCCGCCCAGCCCGCGATCACCGAGTGGGCCGTGCAGATGGTGCGGACCACCGACCCCGGCTGCTACATCGCCGCGTGCGAGGCGCTCGCCGCGTTCGACGTGCGCGGCGAACTCGGCCGGGTCGGCGTCCCCACCCTGGTCCTCGTCGGCTCCGACGACCAGGTCACCGGCCCCGCCGAGGCCCGCACCCTGGTCGCCGGCATCCCCGACGCCCGCCTCGCCGTCGTGCCCGGCGCCTCCCACCTGGTCCCGGTCGAGCAGCCCGCGGCCGTCACCGACCTGCTGGTGCGGCACTTCACCACCGCCTGGCAGACCCCGCACGACACCGCCTCCACCGGCCAGATCCCCGTCCCGGCCCCCGTCGCCCCGGCGCAGCCGGCCCTGGCCCCGCCGCCGCAGGCCGCGCCGATCGCCGAGATCGCGCCGGCCGCCGTACCCCGGCAGGGCCACGGGCGGCCCGACCCGTACGACGCGGGGCTCAAGGTCCGCCGCGAAGTGCTCGGCGACGCGCACGTCGACCAGGCCCTCGCGCAGGCCGACGCGTTCTCGGGGGACTTCCAGGAGTTCCTCACCCGCTACGCCTGGGGCGAGATCTGGGACCGGCCGGGCCTGGACCGGCGCTCCCGCAGCTGCGTCACGCTCACCGCCCTCGTCGCCGGCGGCCACACGGACCAGCTCGCGCCGCACCTCAGGGCCGCCCTGCGCAACGGCCTCACCCCGGGCGAGATCAAGGAAGTACTGCTCCAGGCGGCCGTCTACTGCGGCGTACCGGCCGCGAACAGCGCCTTCCGGGTCGCGCAGCAGGTCATCCGCGAGGAGACGACACCCCAGGAGTGAGGCGGCAGGATGGAGTCATGAAGCTCACCAAGAAGTCGCACGCCTGCGTCCGCCTCGAAAAGGACGGGCGGACGCTCGTCCTGGACCCCGGCGGACTCAGCGAGGAGGACGCCGCCCTCGGCGCGGACGCCGTTCTCGTCACCCACGAGCACCCCGACCACTTCGACGAGCGGCGGCTGCGCGCCGCGATGGAGGACAACCCGGCCGCCGAGATCTGGACGCTGAAGTCCGTCGCGGAGAAGATCTCGGCGGCGTTCCCGGGCCGCGTGCACACCGTCGGCCACGGCGACACGTTCACCGCCGCCGGATTCGACGTCCAGGTCCACGGCGAGCTGCACGCCGTCATCCACCCGGACATCCCGCGCATCACCAACGTCGGCTTCCTCCTGGACGGCGGCAGGGTCTTCCACCCCGGCGACGCGCTGACCGTCCCCGACCAGGCGGTCGAGACGCTGATGCTCCCCGTGATGGCCCCCTGGAACAAGATCGCCGAGGTCATCGAGTACGTCCGTGAGGTGAAGCCGCAGCGCGCCTACGACATCCACGACGCGCTCCTCACCGACCTCGCCCGCCCGATCTACGACCGGCAGATCGGCGAGCTGGGCGGCGCCGAGCACCTGCGGCTGACCCCGGGCGACTCCGCGCGGATCTGAGGCCCCCACGGGCCGGGACCGGGTTGTCAGTGCCGCCGGGTAGGTTGTGGGACATGCGCATCGCGACCTGGAACGTGAACTCGATCACCGCCCGCCTGCCGAGGCTCCTCGCCTGGCTGGAGAGCAGCGGCACCGACGTGCTGTGCCTCCAGGAGGCCAAGGTCGCCGAGGCGCAGTTCCCCTTCGACGAGCTGCGCGAGGCGGGCTACGAGGCCGCCGTACACGCCACCGGCCGGTGGAACGGGGTGGCGGTGCTCTCCCGCGCAGGCCTCACCGACGTGGTCAAGGGCCTGCCCGGCGACCCGGGCTACGAGGGCGTCCAGGAGCCCCGCGCGATCTCCGCCACCTGCGGCCCGGTCCGCGTCTGGTCGGTCTACGTGCCCAACGGCCGCGAGGTCGACCACCCGCACTACGCCTACAAGCTCCAGTGGTTCGAGGCGCTGCGCGCGGCCGTCGAGGGCGACGCCACCGGCGACCGGCCGTTCGCGGTGATGGGTGACTACAACGTCGCGCCGTCCGACGACGACGTCTACGACCGCGCCGCCTACGAGGGCGCCACCCACGTCACCCCCGCCGAGCGCGCCGCCCTCGCCTCCCTGCGCGGGGCCGGCCTGTCCGACGTGGTCCCGCGCCCGCTGAAGTACGACCACCCGTTCACGTACTGGGACTACCGCCAGCTCTGCTTCCCCAAGAACCGCGGCATGCGCATCGACCTGGTCTACGGGAACGAGCCCTTCGCCAAGGCCGTCACCGACTCCTACGTCGACCGCGAGGAGCGCAAGGGCAAGGGCGCCTCGGACCACGCGCCGGTCGTGGTCGACCTCGGCGTGTGAGCGCACCGGGCCTGCGCGCCCTGTGGTGCGCGGGGCGGTACGAATGACAGTGTGGAGGTATGAACTTCCCCTTCCTGGGCAAGCGGCGCGAAGATCCCCGGGCGCATGACGCCGAGGGCATCGGCGAGCTGCTCGCCGACTGTGATCTGCTGCGTTCGCAGGCGTTGCGGGAGGGGGTCCGACTCGACGACTCCGCGGTCTCGTTGGAGCAGTTGGACCAGGTTCTCCCGCGCTGGCGCAGCGACGAGGAGATCCAGACCTGGCTCGGCAACGACGCCGGTCTGTACCTCGGCACGGTGATCGTGCGGACCGTCCCCGGAGCCGTCTGGGCCATCCGGTCCGACGGCCAGCCCGTCGTCCGGCTCGCCTCCGGCCGGGAGTTCGACGTGGTGGCGTCCGGCCACGCGTGGGCGGCGGACGGGGTGCCAGAACTCTCGCAGCTGTACGGCGAAGTCGCCGAAGCGTGAATCCTCGACCCGATAATCGCCTTAAACGGGGCTAATGCCCGAATGGTGCGTGTCGTTGGCATGTGTGCCATTTGTCTCGATACGTTGCAGTGGTCAGGGCACAAGAACGCACAGGGGGAATCGCAGGGTGCAGCCGGAGATCACTGCTCGCGCGGCACAGCGGACACCACGAAAGGGCGTCCGCGGGCGAGGAGAAGGTCAGCTGCACACACCCCCTGAGCCCGGTGGGAGTTGCGGGACGTCGGTGCCGGTGTCGGCAGGGGGCTGGCCGCCGCCCGGGTGACGTCCCCCACGAGTTCGACGACGTCCGGGCCGTACGCCTGAGAGTTGACCACCTTCAGCAGCACGAAGGAGCTGGTGCCGGGCGAGGTAGCGGGTGGCGGCCTGGTTGGTGATCGCCCGCTGTCCGCAGAACAGGAAGGCGGGCCGGGACTCGCGCCGGTCCCCGGCGGTGAGGCGAAGGCGCCGCGCTCCGGACCGGGCTCCGGGTCGACGTTGACCCGCACCCCGGGCAGCATGGCCGCCATGTGGGCGACCATGCGCCGGTTCGGACGCGTTCCAGGAGTCCCACCTTGAACTCAGCTTCATGACAGGCGCTTGACCTGCGAAGACGCAAGGTCATCCGTGAGGCGGGAGCCAGTGGTGGGCTGAGCGGATGGGGCGAGGCGCGCGGCGATCTGACAGGGCACCGCCGACAGCACCTCCGGCCTGCCCACGCGATCGAACCGTCCCTCGCTTGCGGCGCCACTGGATGCGGAATCGAGCGCGGACCAGGCGATGTTCGCCAGGAGTGGGGAGAGGATGCCGCCCCTCGGGGTGGGGCGCAGCACGCCTCGATGTCCGCGTCCAGGACCCGTCGGCCCCGTCCGCTGGCGGCGGTGTGTACAGGTGGCGGCGATGCTCGCAGCGGTTCCCGCTCGGCGGCAGTGCCCCTTCCCACTCACCGGGAAGGGGCGAGGGCTACCCGCAGGGCGGCGGCTACGGCGACCCGTCGTCCTACGCCGAGCAGGGCCACGG
>NZ_JBHXNW010000023.1:13172-52864 GCF_042717365.1 Streptomyces sp. NPDC058534 | reverse complement strand
CCTTCCCACTCACCGGGAAGGGGCACTGCCGCCGAAGGGACTGGTGCGGGCAGGCTCGACGGGCACCCCGTGTCGGCGCGACACGAGGCTCCTTTCGAGCATCCGCAACCAGGAGAACCGCTGATGTCCGTCGATCTGACAGGAAAGGTCGCGCTCGTTACCGGCGCGGCACGCGGCATGGGCGAGGCCGAGGCCCGCCTGCTCGCCGCCCTCGGGGCGAAGGTCGTCCTCACCGACGTACTGGAGACGGAGGGCGAGACGGCGGCCGCGTCCCTCGGCTCCGCCGCCTGTTTCGTACGACACGACGTGACCGACGAGAAGGCATGGCAGTCTGCGGTGGCCGCTGCCGTCGACGGCTTCGGCCGGCTCGACGTACTGGTCAACAACGCCGCGCTCTATTCCACCGCGCCCATCGTCGAGGAGGATCCGGCCCGGCTGGAGGCGATCCTGAGGGTCGACCTGATCGGGCCGTTCCTCGGCATACGCGCCGTCGCCGGGGCCATGCAGGCGAACGGCGGCGGCTCCATCGTCAACATCTCTTCGCAGGCCGGCCTGCAGGGTATGTGGGGACACGGAGCGTACGGGGCCGCCAAGTGGGGGCTGCGCGGCCTCACCAAGACGGCCGCGCTGGAGCTCGGCGCGGACGGCATCCGGGTCAACTCCGTGCACCCGGGGGCCATCGCGACGGGAATGACCGCTCACCTGGGGACCAAGGAGCACCCGGGCGCGCCGCTGGGACGGATGGGGGAGCCCGAGGAGGTCGCCCGTCTGGTCGCCTTCCTCGCCTCCGACGACTCGTCGTACCTGTCCGGTGCCGAGCTCGCCGTGGACGGAGGGGCGTCGGCCGGACGGATGCCCGTCTTCCCACAGAGAGGTGCGGACGCGTGAGCGGGCCCAGCCACGAGGTCCAGGCGGTCATCGACCTGGCCACCGCCAACTTCCCTCCGCTGGGGACGGAGATGACGGACATCGCCGAGGTGCGCGCCTTCTTCGCCGCCCGCCCCCGGCGCGCCGTCCCCCCGCTGCCCGTCGCCCGGGTCCGGGACGAGGACGCGGACGGCGTCCCCGTACGCGTCTACGACCAGGCAATCCACGAGGACGCCCCGGTGGTTCTGTACTGCCATGGCGGCGGCTTCGTGCTGTGCGACCTCGAGAGCCATGACGGTTTCTGCCGGGCGATGGCCGACGCCACGGGTGCGGTTGTCGTATCCGTGGACTACCGCCGCGCCCCCGAGCACCCCTTCCCCGCCGCCCCCGAAGACGCGTACACGGCCCTGTTGTGGACCGCGAAGACGTTCCCGGGCCGCCGGATCGCCGTCGCCGGGGACAGCGCGGGCGCCAATCTCGCCACCGTCCTCACCCTGACCGCACGCGACCGGCGCGGCCCCTGCATCGCCTGCCAGGCGCTCTACTACCCGATGCTCGAACCCAGCCGCTCCCGGCCCTCCCACCGGGAGAACGGCCAGGGGTACTTCCTCACCTCCGACCACCTGCGCTGGTACTGGGACAGCTACCTGCCGGACCGCGCCGACCGGGCCGACCCGTATGCCGCTCCGCCGGCCCGCGCCGACCTGTCCGGACTCCCGCCGGCCTACGTCGTCACCGCCGGCCTCGACCCCCTGCGGGACGAGGGCCTGGCGTACGCCGCGGCCCTCGCCGCGGCCGGAGTCCCCGTGGAGGCCCACCACTACGCCGGGATGTTCCACGGCTTCCTGTCGATGGCCGCCGCCCTGCCCGAGGCGGCCGCCGCTTGCGAGACCGCGTTCACCGCTCTCCGCAGGGCACTCGGCGTGGACTGAACCACGCCGACGAAGGGTGCGTATGTGTGAGCCCCGTCCTCCGGACAGGACGGGGCTCACAGCCGTGTGACGCGTCAGCCGGGGATCAGGTCGAACCCCTTGTACCCGGACTCCGCGACATCCGTGATGATCTCGCCGTACACACCGAACCCACCGACGAACGGCATGAACACCCGTGGCCTGCCCGGGATGTTGGCACCCAGGTACCAGGAGTTCGCCGACATCATCAGGGTGGCCGCCGCGCGGTCGGCGCACTCGGTGACCCATGCGTCCACGGCCTGCCCGGTCGCCTCGATGGCCACGTACCCGTGCTCGTCGAGGTGGCGCAGGCAGTCGGCCAGCCACTCGCCGTGCTGCTCGCCCGCCAGGACCACATTGGCCAGGACGGACGGGCTGCCGGGGCCGGTGAGGTTGAAGAAGTTCGGGAAGCCGTTCACGCCGAGGCCGAGATAGGTGCGCGGGCCGGCGCTCCAGGCGTCCTTGAGGAGGCGCCCGCCCCGGCCGCGCACCTCGATGCGGTCGACCGCGCCGGTCATCGCGTCGAAGCCGGTCGCGAAGACGATCGCGTCCAGCGCGACGTGCTCGCCGTCCGCCAGCACGATCCCGCGCTCGTCGATCCGCTCGATCGCGTTCCCGCGCAGATCGAGCAGGCGTACGTTGTCGCGGTTGTACGTTTCGTAGTAGGCCGAGTCGGTCACGATGCGCTTGGTGCCGATCGGGTGGTCGGTGGGGACGAGGAGGTCTGCGACGGCCGGGTCGTCGATCCGGGCGCGGACCTTCTCCTCCCAGAACTCGCGTGCCGCGTCGTTGGCCGCCCGGTCGGTGAGCTGGTCGGGAAACGTCTTGGAGTACAGGACGCCGCCCAGCTCCCAGCGCCTCTCGAAGGCGGCCCGCCGCTCCTCCTCGCTCACCTCCAGCGTCCTCGCCGGGTGCGCCGTGTGCGGCGAGCCGCCGCCGCTGAGCCGCGACAGACGGCGCCTCTCGGCGTACCCGGCCTTCTGTTCCCGACGGGTCTCCTCGTCCAACGGCTTGTTGCCGGCCGGGATGCTGTAGTTGGCGCTGCGCTGAAAGACGGTCAGGTGCGCGGCCTGCCGGGCGATCAGCGGGATGGACTGGATGCCGGAGGAGCCGGTGCCGATCACGCCGACCCGCAGGCCGGTGAAGTCCACGCCGTCGTGCGGCCATTCGCCGGTGTGGTACGTCGCACCGGCGAACCCCTCGATGCCCGGTGTCCCGGGGCGGTGGGTGCTGGAGAGGCAGCCGACCGCGAACACGCAGAACCGGGCCGACAGCACCTCGCCGCCGTCCGTGCGCACCGTCCAGCGCAGCGTCTCCTCGTCCAGTTCGGCCGAGGTCACCGAGGTGGAGAAGGTGTAGCTGCGGCGGATGTCGGAGCGGTCGGCGACATGGCGCAGATAGCGCATGATCTCCGGCTGGGTGGCGTACTTCTCGCTCCAGTCCCATTCCTGCTGGAGGCTCTCGTCGAAGGAGTACGAGTAGTCCACGGACTCCACGTCGCAGCGGGCACCCGGGTAGCGGTTCCAGTACCAGACGCCGCCCACGTCGTCCCCGCGCTCGAAGCCGCGCACGGTGTAGCCGAGGCCGCGCAGCCTGTGCACGGCGTACAGGCCGGTGACGCCCGCGCCGACGACCACGACGTCGACGTACTCGGGGGTGTTGCTGGTGTCGCTCATTTTCCGACTCCTGACAGGTGCCCGAAGGAAGTGAGAGGTGTTCGTTCGGCCCGCGACGGGCCCCGTCCGCGACGGGGATGTCCTCACGCCGTCGTGTGCTGGGACAGCCGTCGCAGGGCGCCCTTGTCGACCTTGCCCGCCGCGTTGTGCGGGAGTCCCGTCACGGAGTGGAAGGCGCGTGGGGCCTTGAAGTTGGCGAGGCGCTCACGCGTGTACGCGGTCAGTTCCGCCGCGTCGATCCGGGCCCCGGCCACCGGTACGCAGTACGCGACGCCGACCTCGCCGAGCCGTCCGTCCGGTGCGCCCACGACCGCCGCGTCCGAGACGGCCGGGTGGCCGCGCAGCACCTGTTCCACCTCGGCCGGGTACACGTTGAACCCGCCCACCACGAACATGTCCTTCAGGCGGTCCGTGATCCGCAGGAACCCGCGGTCGTCCAGCACGCCGACGTCCCCGGTGTGCAGCCAGCCGTCCGCGTCGACGGCCTCGGCGGTGGCCTCGGGGTCGTCCAGGTAGCCGTGCATCACGTGGTATCCGCGGGTGAGGATCTCGCCGGGTTCTCCGGGCGGTGCGTCGACGCGCAGCTCGGTGCCCTCCAGGGCGGTTCCGGAGGTGTGGGCCAGGGTCTGCGTGGACTCGTGCGGTTCGCAGATCGTGACCACGCCCGTCGACTCGGTCAGTCCGTACGCGGTGTTGATGTTCCGCGCGCCGATGCACGTCCGTATCTGTTCGATGAGTTCGGTGGGGATGTTCGCCGCGCCCGTGACGGCCATCCGCATCGAGGTGAGGTCGTAGGCCTCGCGCTCGGGGTGGTGGATGAGCGAGGTGAAGACCGTGGGGGCGCCGGTCAGGACGGAGATCCGCTCGTCCCGCATCCGGCCGAGGACGGTCTCCGCGTCGAAGACCTGCTCCGGGACGATCGTGGCGCCGTACAGCAGGCAGGCGATGATGCCGGCCTTGTAGCCGAAGGTGTGGAAGAACGGGTTCACCAGGAGGTAGCGGTCGCCGTGCTGGAGGGTGACCGCGCGGGCCCAGGCGTCGTAGACGCGCAGGTTCTGCCCGTGGGTGGTGGGGACGCCTTTGGGGCGGCCGGTGGTGCCGGAGGTGAAAAGGATGTCGGCCGTGTCGGTGGGGCGGACGGCGGTGGTGCGGGCCAGTCGCTCTTTCTCGGTCACCCGGTCCGCACCCGACAGGAAGCGGGGCCACTCCGGACAGTGGAGGGCCACCGTCCGCTCCAGGAGCGGGAGTTCCGCCCCCGAGTCCGCGAGCAGCGCCCGGTAGTCCGTGCCCAGGAAGTCGTGCTCGGTGAACAGGAGACGGGTGCGGGAGCGGTGCAGGATGTCGGCGGCCTCGGCCGCCTTGTAACGGGTGTTCAACGGCACCAGTACCGCGCCCGCCGCCACCGCTCCCAGCGCGGCCACCACCCAGCGAGCGCTGTTGGGCGCCCACACGGCGACCGAGTCGCCGGGGCGCACTCCCTGCGCCATCACCGCCCGAGCCGTCCGGGCGACCCGGTGGCGAAGCTGTGCGAACGTCCAGCGGTCCCCGCCGAAGACGAGGGCCTCCTCGTCCCCGTACCTGTCCGCCGCCCAGTCCGCGAGCCGGGCGATCGTCTGCGCGCCGCTCATGATTCGTCACGTCCTCCCTGCCGCCCCCGCCCTCCGGGCGCGGGCATGGAACTACGGCCGGTTGGAGACTGGCAGGCAGGGGAGGTGCGGCGCAGCGAGCAGTTCCCGGTCAGCGGGATTCCGTCCCCCCGCTCCACCAGGGACCCGCGGTTACATCCAGCTGTCCGGCCGCGCCAAGTCCATGATGGTGTCCATCGGTACCGGAACCGCCGCCGGCGGCGCCTCCACCGGCGGTGCGAACCGGGCCGCTCGCCCCGGGCCGTACAGCTCGGTCCAGATCGACCGGGCGCACGACTGGAGCAGCGGAGCCAGCCGCTCCAGGGTGCGGTGGCCGCCCATCGACGACACGGAGACAGCGGCGATCGCCCGCCCCGCGCCCCGCAGCGGAACCGCGGCGCACATCAGGCCCGGGTAGGTTCCTTCCAGGTCGTACGCGATGCCCCGGTCGCGTACGGACATCAGTTCCGTGCGGAAGAGGCTCGGGTGCGTCACCGTGCGGTGCGTCCTCGGGTGGAGGCCGGCCTCCACCACCCGCTCCACGCCGGCCGGGTCGCCGAAGCCGAGCACGGCCTTGCCCGCGGCGGTGCAGTGGGCGGGGAGGCGGGCGCCGACGCGGGTGGGCACGACATGGGCGTCGAGGGAACCGATGCGCTCCAGACAGACCACCTCGATGTCGTCCAGCACGTACAGCTGCACCAGCTTGCCGGTCGCCTCGTGGAGTGCGTCCAGCTTGGGCAGGGCCGCGCGGAGCAGTCGGTTGTGGTGTGCGGCGAGCCCGCCGTGCTCCAGGATGCGCATGCCCATGCGGTAGTCCCGGCCCTCGCGCTCCAGCCAGCGCAGCTGTACCAGCTGATCGAGGATGCGGTGGGCGGAGGAGCGGGGAAGACCGGAGCGGCGGATCACCTCGGTGAGGGAGAGCCAGGGGGCCGTGCCGTCGAAGGCGGCGAGCACCTTCTCGGCCTTCCTCAGGAGCGACAGGGGAGCGACCTCCGGTGCGGGTGCCGGGGATGCCGAGACGGGTGCCGGGACTGCCGGCCCGCTGTCTTTCCGAGGGGTGAGCCCGGCCCGGCCGTCCGCCGCTGCCTCGTCAAGCACAGCAAACCCCCTGGTTCCATGGGATACGTCCGTGATGTCGCGCATGTCTTCGCTACTGAACCGACCATGCCACGCCACCCGCGCGAGAGGGAAGGAGTCGGCAGAAGGTATTTCGGACCGAAACACCAAGCCCGTTCGTGACCGCCCGCCGTCCTGCTCCGGCCCGCTTCCCGCTCAGCGGGAACACCCCCTTCTTCACTCGCCCGCCCGCGTCCTACGTTCCTGCCAACCCGCCGACCGGCCCCGTAGCGTGCCCCCTCCGGCGGAGCACACCGCCCCGTCACAGCTCCCCGGGAGGGACACATGAGCGAAGGCTCCGGCACCGCGGTTCTCGCCGCGGTCCGCGCCCTGACCCCGGCGCTCCGCGCACGCGCGGTCGAGGCCGAGGCCCTGCGCAAGGTTCCTGAGGTCAGTGTCAAGGAACTCGCCGCCACCGGCTTCTTCCGGCTGCTCCAGCCGAAGCGGTTCGGTGGCTTCGCCGCCGACCCCACCGTCTTCTACGACGCCGTCCGCGAGATCGCCCAGGCCTGCGGCTCCACCGGCTGGGTCGCCTCCGTCGTCGGCGTCCACCCCTGGCACGTCGCCCTGTACGACCGGAAGGCGCAGGCCGAGGTGTGGGGCGAGCACGGTGAGCGGGCCGACACCCGCATCTGCTCCTCGTACGCGCCCACCGGCAGGATCACCGCCGCCGACGGCGGTTTCCGAGTCTCCGGCCGCTGGCACTTCTCCTCCGGCTGCGACCACTGCGCGTGGGCGCTGCTCGGGGGCGTGGTCACGGATGCCGAGGGCAAGCCCGTCGACCTGCGTACCTTCCTGATCCCGCGTTCCGAGTACGGCATCGACGACGTGTGGGACACCACCGGGCTGCGAGGCACCGGCTCCAACGACATCGTCGTGGACGACGTGTTCGTCCCCGAGCACCGCGCACTCAGCTTCGGGCCGGTCACCGCCCTCGACGTACCCGGCCACGCCGTCAACCCCGAGCCCGTCTACCGGCTCCCGTACGCCTCCCTCTTCACCACCGCGATCTCCACCCCGATCACCGGCATCGCCCAGGGTGCCTACGACGCCCATGTGACCGCCACTCGCGAACGCTTCCGCGTCTCCTACGGTCAGAAAGTGGCCGAGGACCCGTTCGCACAGGTTCGCATCGCCCGTGCCGGCGGCGACATCGACGCCGCCTGGCTGCTGCTCCGCCGCAACATCGCCGACCTGTACGCCCTCGCCGAGCGCGGTACGGAGCTGCCCATGGAGCTGCGCTCACGAACCCGTCGCGACCAGGTGCTCGCCACCGAGCGCTGCACAGCGGCCGTGGACCTGCTGATGGAGAACGCGGGCGGCAACGCCATGCGCACCGGCCCCCACCCGGTCCAGCGCGCCTGGCGCGACGTACACACCGGCCGCGGCCACGCCGCCAACGACCCGGAGCGTGCCCTGGCCCTGGCCGGCCAGATCGCCCTCGGCCTGGAGACGAAGGACACGATGCTGTGACGTACGACCACGACTCCACGTCCCGCACCGTCAAAGCGGGCGGTCTCACCCTCCATTACCACGCGGCGGGCCCCGAGGACGCGCCCGTGGTGATCATGCTGCACGGCGGTGGTCCCGGCGCCTCCGCCTGGTCCAACTACGGCCGGAACCTAACCCCCTTCGCGGAGGCCGGCCTGCGCACCCTCCTCGTCGACCAGCCCTGCTTCGGCAGGTCCGACAAGCCCGAGCCGGACACCGACTACTTCACGTACAGCGCGAACGCCGTCGCCGCGCTCATGGACGAACTCGGCATCGAACAGGCCGGATTCATCGGCAACTCCCTCGGCGGCGGCACGGCGACCAGGCTGGCGCTGGACCACCCGGCCAAGGCGAGCAGACTGCTGCTCATGGGCCCCGGCGGGATCTCCTTCAACCTCTTCGCAGCCGACCCGACCGAGGGCATCAAGCACCTCTTCGCGTTCAACTCCTCCCCGGAGCCCACCCGCGAGCAGATGCGCACCTTCCTCACCACTCTCGCGTACGACCCCTCCATCGTCACCGACGACTTCCTGGAGGAGCGGTACGCACAGGCCACCGACCCCGCGGCCCGGCTCGGCGCGGCCCGCATGGGCGCCGCGTTCGCCAACCCCGCCTGGGCGGACCGCGTCATGCTGTGGCGCGAAGCCCACCGCCTCACCCAGCCGGTGCTGCTCACCTGGGGCCGCGAGGACCGGGTGAACCCGGTCGACGGCGCGTTCCTCGCCCTGAAGGCGATCCCGGACGCCCGGCTGCACATCTTTCCGCACTGCGGCCACTGGGCCCAGTCCGAGAAGTTCGACGAGTTCAACCGGCTCGCCATCGACTTCTTCACCCACTGAAGGGCCAAGCGAATGGAACGGCTGATGCCGCGATCTTCCGGGGAGCGATACCAGGACACCCGCGAACGCATCGACGCGGACCACTTCCGCAATGTCCTGGGACAGTTCCCCTCCGGCGTCACGGTGGTCGCCTCGGCCGGCGAGGACGGCAGACCGGTGGGCCTCGCCTGCCAGTCGTTCGCCTCCCTCTCCCTCGACCCGCCGCTCGTCCTGATCTGCATCGGGCGTGCGTCGTCCAGCTGGCCCCAGGTCGAGGCCGCCGGCCGGTTCGGCATCTCCATCCTCGCGGACGACCAGAGAGACGTCTGCGCGGCTCTCGGCCGCAGGGGCGGCGACAAGTTCGCCGAAGTGGAGTGGTCCCTGTCCCGGAACGGCGCCGTCCACATCGACGGGGCCCTCGCCCACATCGACTGCGCCGTCCAGAGCGTCGTCGAGGCCGGCGACCACTACGTCGTCATCGCCCGTGTCCTGGAGCTCACCGCCCGCGAGGACGGCACCCCGCTTCTCTACTTCCGCAGCGACTTCGCGACGGGAATCCTCCGCTGACGACCGGCACGGCCGACCCGGTGAGGTACAAGGGGCTGCCCGTACTCGTCGCGCCATAGACTGCGCTGCGTGACGGAGAACAGGTCGAGCAACAGCGCACCGGCCGGGGACTCGGTGCCACCGGCACTTCCCGCGACCAGTTGGGCGGTGCTCGGACTGCTCTCCTTCGGTGAGGAGCTGTCGGGGTACGACCTGAAGAAGTGGTCGGACCGGTCGCTGCGCTTCTTCTACTGGAGCCCGTCCTTCAGCCAGATCTACGGTGAGCTCAAGCGGTTGGAGAAGGCGGACTACGTGACGTCGCGCATGGTCGCCCAGGAGACGGGCAACCGCGACAAGCGCGTCTACCGGATCACCGGCGACGGGATGGCAGCCGTCCGCACCTGGGTGAGGGAGGCCCCGGTGGAGCCGCCGGTGCTCAAGCACGGTGTCATGCTGAGGCTCTGGCTCGGCCATCTGGCGGAGCCGGAGCCGCTGCGTGAGGTGCTCGGACGGCACCGGGAGCATGCCGAGACGATGCGACAGCGGGCCGAGGCCGACGCCGAGCGCACCCGTGGCGAGGAGGGGTGGGCATATCCGCGGCTCACCCTCAAGTGGGCGGAGCGCTACTACGCCGCGGAGCGCGACCTGGCCGAGGCGATGCTGGCCGACGTCGAGGAGTTGGAGCGGAAGCGTTCGTAGAGCCCGGCCCGTTTCCTCACTCCGCTCCCGCCGGTCCGGCGCCGGTGATGTACGTGGCGGTGCCGCGAGCAGGACGGCGGCCGATTCCGCGATCTCCGTGCCGCCACGTCGTCGACCGACCGCACCGACTCCACCAGCACGTAAGCGTCCGCCGGCCGGTGCCTGACCGCCTGGAAGGAGCCGACCGGGCGACCGGACCGGATGCGCTCCATGGCGTGGCCGACCGTGAGCTCCGGGCAGCGCTCGGCCGCGCCGACCTGCTCGGCGGCGAGCGCCGTGCAGGCCAGGTCCAGTACGTGGCGCAGGATACGACCGCCGTCGCCCTCCGCGCCGATGGCCCGGCCCTCGGCCCCGTCGAGCACGATGCGCGCCTGCACCCGGGCCTGATCCATGGTGACCGCTGCGGCACGGCGCACACCCGCGGCGTCGACGGGCACCTGGAAGAGCAGACACCGGCCCCCGTTCGGCCTGTCACGAGCAGCGCATCGGCCTCGGCTCCGTGCAGCACGTACTCCTTGGACCCGGTGAGCCGCCAGGTGCCGTCATCCGGGCCGGGGCGCGGCGGCCCGGACGGCCGCCGGGTACCACGAGCCGTGTTCGGTCCAGGTCAGGGCCGGCCTCGGCGCGCATGTGCTCACGGCGCTGATGGAGCGCTCGGGCGCCGACCCGGCGGCCGCTACGGCCTGCAGACGATGTGCGAGGGCGGCCGCCAAGCCAACGTCACCGTCGTCGAGTGCCTTTGGCGCTCCCGTGGCCACAAGTGGCCGCGCAAGGCCGATGTCCCGCCGGGATGCGACCGCTCCGGCGGGACACGTCCGGCGGGGACCGGTCACCGCACCAGCCGCGCGCGGAGCTTCGCCAGGGTCGGCTTGTCGAGGCCGAGGCCTTCGGTGAGATAGCCGTGGAAGCTGCCGTAGTCGTCCTCGGCCTGGTCGAGGGCCGCGGCGAGGTAGCTCCGCCGGACTTCCTGCAGGGGGAGGAGCAGCTCGGGATTCTCCATGTAACCGGCCTGCTTCAGCCCCTCGCGGGTCCTGCGGTCGGCCTCCGCGCGGATGTCGTTGGAGAGCAGGTAGTCCTGCTCGGCGGTGTCGGACGGGACACCGACGGCACGCAGGAGGAGATAGCTCATCCAGCCGGTGCGGTCCTTGCCCGAGGTGCAGTGGTACAGCAGGGGGGACCGCTTGTGGTACGCGATGTCCCGCAGGGTCTCGGCGAACTGACGGCGGCTCTCCGGGGTGGTGACGAAGCTGCGGTAGATGTCCCGCATCAGCCGCTCCGCCTTGCCGCCGCCGAGCATCTCCTGCTGCCTCACCGGGTCCTTGGAACCGATGGCCGCCATGATCCTGCCGTACAACCCCAGGTCGTTCACGGACCGGGAGGTCACGGTGAGGCCTTCCGGAAGGCGGTCGGCACCGTCCCGTTCCACCTCCGGCGGGACGCGGAAGTCCACCACGGTGCGCAGGCCCAGCTCGGACAGGGTCGCGACGTCCGCGTCGGTCAGCTTGTTGAGAGCATCGGCCCGGAACACGCGGCCGTGGCGAACATGACGACCCCGGTCGGTGCGGTAGCCGCCGAGATCGCGGACGTTGACCGCACCCTGGAGCGCGATGTGTCGGACGGACGAGGTGGTGGCCGGGCCGGCGCCGTACGGGACGACGGCGGCGGCCTGCGCCGGGGTGTCGGCCACGGCGCCGTACGGGAGACCAACGAGGGAGACGACGGAGACCAGCACGGCGGTCGCACGCCGGATACGGGTTGCACGCATCAGATCTGCTCCATGGGGGAGAAGGGGGTCCTGCCCGGGCGGATTGGGGAGGGGCGGAAGCGGGCCGGGGAGCGGCAGTCAGTCCGCGAGCGTCGGCCAAACGTTTGTTAGGCGGAAGATAGCAGCGGTCCGCTCGCCGCGGGAGGTGTCGACTGGCAGCGATCACGGACCCGCCGACCCGCCGTCAAAGGCGCAGTCTCCTTCAACGGCCCCGGGAGCCGCGGACCCCGGCTCTCGGTGCCGTTCGCGTCGTCGCGACGCACCTTTCCCGGTCAGCGGGAATTGGCGCTCACCGCTTGGAGAGCACCGTGCGTAGCCTCCCGGGACAGTCCAACGCACCGCAGAGGACCCCCATGCTCACGGACCCCCAGAGGCAGCACGCGGCGGAGATCCTGCGCTCCGCCGAGCACCGCCGTACGCCGGTCGCCCCGCTGACCGAGGCATTCCCGGAGATCGACACCGTGGATGCGTACGAGATCCAGCTCATCAACATCCGGCGTCGCGTCGACACCGGGGCCGAGGTGTACGGTCACAAAGTCGGCCTGTCGTCCTCCGTCATGCAGCGGATGATGGGCGTGAACGAACCGGACTACGGCCACCTGCTCGATGACATGGAGCTGAGCCCGGACCGCCCCGTTCCCGTCGCCCACTACTGCTACCCGCGCATCGAGGTCGAGGTCGGCTTCGTCCTCGGAGACGACCTGCCGGGCGAGAACTGCACCCCTGCGGACGTGCTCGCCGCCACCGAACGCGTTGTGCCCGCCCTGGAGTTGATCGACAGCAGAATCCGCGACTGGCGGATCACCATCGCCGACACCATCGCGGACAACGCCTCCTCCGCCGGCTACGTCATCGGCGAGGGCCGCGCCCCCCGCGAGCTGGATCTCAAGGCGATCGACGCGCGGCTCACAGGCGGCGGTGAGCTGCTGGCCGAAGGCCGCAGCGACGCTGTGCTCGGCGACCCGGCCGTCTCCGTCGCCTGGCTCGCCCGCACAGTGGCCCGCTTCGGCGTGCCTCTGCGGAAGGGGCATGTGGTGCTGCCCGGCTCGTGCACCCGGGCCGTCGACGTGACGGCCGGCCAGACCTTCACCGCCGAGTTCACCGGGCTGGGCCCGGTCTCCCTCTCGTTCATCTGAGGTGATGATGACCACCAAGACCAAGGCGAGTGCCGCGATCGTCGGATCCGGCAACATCGGCACCGATCTGCTCTACAAGCTGCTCCGTTCCGAGCTCGTCGAACCGCGCTGGATGATCGGTGTCGACCCAGGCAGCGAGGGCCTGGCCCGCGCCCGCGACGCCGGCCTGAAGGCAAGCCATGAGGGCGTCGACCGGCTCCTCGCCCAGGACGAGCTCCCCGACATCGTCTTCGAGGCCACGTCCGCCTACGTCCACCGGGCCAACGCCCCGCGTTACGCGGAGCTCGGCATCCGCTCCGTAGACCTCACCCCGGCGGCCGTCGGTCCCGCCGTCGTCCCGCCCGCCAATCTGCACGAGCACCTGGACAAGCCGAACGTCAACATGATCACCTGCGGCGGTCAGGCCACCATCCCCATGGTGTACGCGGTCTCCCGGGTGGTCCCCGTGGCGTACGCGGAGATCGTCGCCTCGGTGGCCTCCGTCTCCGCCGGACCCGGAACCCGGGCCAACATCGACGAGTTCACCCGCGCCACCTCCCGCGGCATCGAGACCATCGGGGGCGCCGAGCGCGGCAAGGCCGTCATCATCCTCAACCCCGCCGAGCCACCCGTCATCATGCGCGACACCGTCTTCTGCGCGATCCCCGAAGACGCCGACCGGGCCGCGATCACCCAGTCCGTCAAGGAGATCGCCGAGCAGGTCGCCACCTACGTGCCCGGCTACCGGCTGCGTACCGAGCCGCAGTTCGACGCTCCGCGCCCCGAGAACGACGGTATGGCCCGTGTCGCGATCTTCCTGGAGGTGGAGGGCGCGGGCGACTACCTGCCGCCGTACGCCGGAAACCTCGACATCATGACCGCCGCCGCCACCAAGGTCGGCGAGGAGTTCGCCAAGGCGCTCCTCACGCCGGGCGCGTAAGGAGCACCCTCCCATGCCCTACTCCGCATACTCGGACACTCTCGACATCCGCATCACCGACTCCTCGCTGCGCGACGGTTCACACGCCAAGCGGCACCAGTTCACGGGCGAGGACGTCCGGTCCGTCGTCGCGGCCCTCGACGACGCCGGCGTTCCGGTCATCGAGGTGACGCACGGCGACGGGCTCGGCGGCTCGTCCTTCACCTACGGCTTCTCCAGGACCCCCGAGCAGCAGCTGATCAAGATCGCGGTGGACACCGCGCGGCAGGCGAGGATCGCCTTCCTGATGCTCCCCGGACTCGGCGTCAAGGACGACATCCGGGCCGCCCACGGCAACGGCGCGAGCATCTGCCGCATCGCCACCCACTGCACCGAGGCCGACATCGCGATCCAGCACTTCGGGCTCGCCCGCGAGATGGGCCTGGAGACCGTCGGCTTCCTTATGATGGCCCACTCCACCACCCCGGAGAACCTGGCGCGTCAGGCCCGGATCATGGCCGACGCGGGCTGCCAGTGCGTGTACGTCGTCGACTCGGCCGGCGCCATGGTCATGGACGACGTCACCTCGCGGGTAGCGGCCCTGGTGGCCGAGCTCGGCGATGACGCCCAGGTCGGTTTCCACGGACACGAGAACCTGGCCCTCGGCACCGGGAACTCCATCGCGGCCGTCGAGGCCGGCGCCCTGCAGATCGACGGATCCACCCGCCGCCTCGGCGCGGGCGCGGGCAACACCGCCGTCGAGGCGCTGGTCGCGGTCTGCGCCAAGATGGGCATCCGCACCGGCATCGACGTTCTCAAGATCATCGACGCGGCGGAGGACGCCGTCCGCCCGGTGATGGACGACGAGTGCCGACTCGACCGGCTCGCCCTGCTGATGGGCCACGCCGGGGTCTACTCCAGTTTCCTCAAGCACGCCTACCGACAGGCCGAGCGCTACGGCGTCTCGGGCGCCGAGATCCTCCTGCGCGCGGGCGAGCGACGCCTCGTCGGCGGCCAGGAGGACCAGCTCATCGACATCGCCGTGGAACTGGCCGCACAGAACTGAGCCAGGGGACCAGCGCCGGGCGCCATCACCACAAGGACGTGGAGGATCACGCATGACAGCAACCAACCAAGAAGTCCGGGTCATCGAAGCAGCGGGACTGCCCACCCGGTTCGCCCGCGGATGGCACTGTCTCGGCCTGGCCGAGTCCTTCAAGGACGGAAAGCCGCACGAAATCGAGGCCTTCGGTACCAAGCTCGTCGTCTTCCAGGGCCAGGACGACGGCAAGCTGCACGTCCTGAACGCCTACTGTCCCCACATGGGCGGAAACCTCGCCCACGGCACCGTCAAGGGCGACTCCGTCGCCTGTCCGTTCCACGACTGGCGCTGGTCGGGCAATGGCCGCTGTGCCGGCATCCCGTACGCCCGCAGGGTCCCGCCGCGCGCCCGCACCCGCGCGTGGAGCACGCTGGAACGCAACAAGCAGCTCTTCGTCTGGAACGATCCCGAGGGCAACCCCGCGCCGCCCGAGGTCACCGTCCCAGAGATCGCGGGCGTCCATGGCCCGGAGGCGGACCAGTGGAGCGACTGGACCTGGAAGGCGGCACGGGTGGAGGGCTCGAACTGCCGCGAGATCGTGGACAACGTCGTGGACATGGCGCACTTCTTCTACGTCCACTACGCGTTCCCGACGTACTTCAAGAACGTCTTCGACGGGCACGTCGCCACCCAGTACATGGAGAGCGCCCCGCGGGGTGACATGGATCTGGGGAACCTCAGTTCTCCGCTGCGTTCCGACGCCTCGTACTACGGTCCCTCCTACATGGTCGACCACATGTGGACCGAGGTGGCTCCCGGCATCGAGATGGAGATCGTGCTGATCAACAGTCACTACCCGATCACCGCCGACAGCTTCATGCTCCAGTACGGGGCGATCGTCAAGAAGCTGCCCGGCATGACCGACGAGGAGGCGGCCGAGGCCACTCGGAGCCTGATCCGGGGAGTGGAGACCGGTTTTGAGCAGGACATCGAGATCTGGCGCAACAAGACCCGGATCGACAACCCGCTGCTGACCGAGGAGGACGGACCGGTCTACCAGCTGCGCCGCTGGTACGAGCAGTTCTACCTGGACGTCGCCGACGTCAAGGACGAGATGACTCGACGGTTCGAGTTCGAGATCGACACCGAGCGGGCCAACAAGACCTGGCGCGCGGAGGTCGAGGAGAACCTGGCCCGCCGCACCGCTCGGACAGAGACCGGAGTCTGACATGCAGCCGGTGGAGTGCGCGACCTGCGGTAACCAGGTCCTCTGCGAGAAGTTCAGTCTGGCGCACACCTCCGTGCAGTGGACCGCTGAAGCGGCCGTCGTCTGTACGGAGTTCCGAAGCCGGGTGGCCGAGGGCGAGACCAGCGCCCGGATACGCACCTGCCGGGCGCTGCGGGAGAGTATCGACCGCGCGGTCACGGTGGGCAGCCTGGAGGTCACCCGTGCCTGAACCGACGGCCGGGGCGCGTACGCACCGGCTGCGCGTCGTCGAGGTGATCGCCGAGACGGCCGACGCGTACTCCCTGGTGCTCCGGACACCGCCGGAGAGCACCGGCCGCTTCGCCTACCGGCCCGGGCAGTTCCTCACCCTGAAGCTGCCGGGGGCGGGCGGAGAGGCGGTTGCCCGCTGTTATTCCCTCGCCAGTTCACCGCACACCGGTGAGCCGTTGAAGGTCACCGTCAAGCGGGTGGCGGGCGGATACGGCTCCAACTGGGTGTGCGACCGGGTGGTGGCGGGGGACGAGTTGGAGGTGTTGCCGCCGGCCGGTACTTTCACCCCCTCGGATCTCGACGCGGACCTGCTGCTCGTCGCCGGGGGCAGCGGCATCACCCCGGTGCTGTCGATCACCAAGTCGGCCCTGGCGAGGGGAGGGGGACGGGTGACGCTCCTGTACGCCAACCGCGACGAGACCTCGGTCATCTTCCGCGACGAGCTGCGGGAGCTGAGCGAGGAACACCCGGACCGGCTCCTGGCGATCCACTGGCTGGAGTCCCTCCAGGGCCTGCCCGTCGCCGACCGGCTGTCCGCCGCGCTCGCGCCGTACGCCGACCGCGAGGTGTTCGTCTGCGGTCCGGGGCCGATGATGGACTCCGCCGAGCAGTGTCTGCGCGCACTCGGCACGCCTGGCGGCCGGATCCACCGCGAGCGGTTCTTCTCCTTGAGCGGGGACGTCTTCGACGCGCCGGCGCCGGCACCCGCAGCCGGGGAGTGCGGGCCCGTCGAGGGAGGCAGCACGGTGGAGGTGGAACTCGACGGCGAGACCCGCACCGCCGTCTGGCCGCCGGGGACTCCGCTGCTCGACGTGCTCCTGGCAGCGGGGGTCGAGGCCCCGTACTCCTGTCGGGAGGGCGCGTGCAGCGCCTGCACCTGCCGGGTCGTGGCGGGTGAGGTGAAGATGCTCCGCAACGAGATCCTGGACGACCAGGACATCGCGGAAGGGTATGTGCTGGCCTGTCAGGCCGTGCCCCTCACCGACGAGGTCGAGATCACCTACTCCTGAACGGAATCGGCGAACGAAGCGGCAGACGCCCCGTGAAGGCGCCGTGGATCAGCCGCTCCGACCGTCCGTCCCCGGCCTTGCTCGCAGGGGCACACCGTCGTCTGGGCCGACCCCAAGGACGGCGGCATCCGGCGTCCTCGTTGACGGCAACGGCCGCCGGTTCGCCTCCGAGCCGCCGCCGTACGACCGGATGGGCGGTCAGGCGCTCGCGGCTCGCCGAGGCCCGGCTGTGGCGTGCTGCCGACATCCGCGACGGCCTCGGCCGGCTGATGGACCTTGGCCCCCAGGCGCCGCGGACCACGGTGCGAACCTTCAACGGCTACGCGGCCGACGGAGTGGACGCGGATCTCCACCGAGCCGAAGACCCCTGCGACCGTCTCTTCACCAAGGGCGGATCCGGACACCTCGGAGCGTCGTTCGGCGGCGCCATGGCGGGGCAGGAGACGAGCCGCTGACCGAGCCGCTGTCCACTTGGCCCGGCGTGGCGGCTGTCAAGCTCCGCCGTCGCTTCCAGGACGCCGGACGGCGGCCCCGCCCCGCGGGTGGCCCGCTCCGGCCCCAGTACCTCGGCCCCTCACGCGCGGCCTGCACACCGGCGCCGCCGCAGCTTCCCGCTCAGTGGGAGCAACTCATTTTCGTGCCGGAACAGCAGAGAGTACGGTCCTGCCACTTCCGCCACCACAACCCGAGAGGGGACGCTCCATGGCCGAAGATGTGCCGGCAGCGATCCGCGACCTTGCCCCGACGCTGCGCGAGCGCGCCGCCGAGGCCGAGACGCTGCGCCGCGTGCCCGACGCCTCCATCAAAGAGCTGGAGGACACCGGCTTCTTCCAGCTGATGCAGCCCAAGGCTTTCGGCGGCCGGGCGGCCGACCCACGGGTCTTCTACTCGGCTGTGAAGGAGATCGCCAAGGCATGCGGCTCCACGGGCTGGGTCGCCTCGGTGGTCGGCGTCCACCCCTGGCACGTGGCACTGTACGACCCGCGGGCCCAGCAGGAGGTGTGGGGCGAGGACCCCAAGACCCGTATGGCCTCTTCGTACGCCCCCACCGGCAAGGCCACCCCGGTGGACGGCGGCTTCCGGCTCTCCGGCCGCTGGCACTTCTCCTCCGGCTGCGACCACGCCCAGTGGGCGCTGCTCGGCTGCCTCGTCCCGGACGCGGAGGGCAGCCCGGTGGATATGCGGACCTTCCTGATCCCCTGTGCCGACTACCGCGTCGACGACGTGTGGGACACCGTCGGCCTGCGCGGCACCGGCAGCAACGACATCGTGGTGGAGGACGCCTTCGTCCCCGATCACCGTGCCCTGAGCTTCGGCCCGGTCACCGCCCTGAACACGCCCGGCCATGAGCTCAACCACGAGCCGCTGTACCGGCTGCCGTACGCCGGCATGTTCACCACCACCATCTCCACTCCCATCGTCGGCATCGCCGAGGGCGCCTACGACTCCTACGTCGAGGCCACCAAGCGGCGGTTCCGCGTCTCCTACGGGCAGAAGGTCGCCGAGGACCCCTTCGGGCAGGTGCGCATCGCCCGCGCCGCCAGCGACATCGACGCGAGCTGGCTGCAGCTGACCCGCAACATCGGCGAGATGTACGCCCTCGCACAGCACGGCGAGGAGCTCTCCACGGAGCTGCGCACCCGCACCCGCCGGGACCAGGTGATCGCAACCGAGCGCGCGGTCGCGGCGCTCGACCTGCTGATGGAGAACGCCGGCGGCAACGCCATGCGCACCGGTCCCAACCCTGTCCAGCGCGCATGGCGCGACGCACACACCGGCCGCGGCCACGCTGCCAACGACCCGGAGCGCGCCCTGCTGCTCTTCGGCCAAGCGGCCCTCGGTCTCGTCTTCCAGGACACGATGTTCTGACGGGAGACCAGGCGACCGGCAATGCCACGGGTCCGGCAGCCGCACCGCCAAGGGCCCCGCTTTTGCCCTGCACCACCACTACGCCGGGGCCCCCGGCGTAGCGCAGGCCCCGACCCACTGACCCACCCGCATACCGCCCCTGACGAAAAGGTGCTCAGCCATGGACATTCGCGCTCTCGGCTACCTCCGCCTGGAGACCACCGAGTTGGAGAAGTGGCGCGCCTACACCCTCGACGTCCTCGGCATGGTGGAGGCATCCGGCACCACCGAGGACACCCTGTACCTGCGCATGGACGACCGCTCCTACCGCATCGCCATACAGTCCGGTGAGAGCGACCGGCTGCTGGCGGCCGGCTGGGAGGTGGCGAACGCCGCCGCGCTCGCCACGGCCACCCGGGAACTGGAGGCCGCCGGTTTCGCCGTCAAGGCGGCCGACGCCGCCGAACTCGCGGAACGCCGCGTCCAGGGCCTCGTCCACGTGACGGACCCCGGCGGCAACCCGCTGGAGATCTACTGGGGCCAGGCGCAGGACCACACCGCGCTCGGCACCCCGTACGGCAACCGCTTCGTCTCCGGCGACCTGGGCCTCGGCCATGTGGTGCTGCCGGTGCCCGACATCGATGCCGCACTGGACTTCTACGAGAACCTGCTGGGCTTCCAGCTGCGCGACTCGATGAAACTTCCTCCGCAGGCGGTGCCGACGGCCACGGAGCAGCGGGACTTCCACTGGATGCACTTCCTGAGCCCCAACCGCCGCCACCACAGCCTGGGCCTGTACCCCGGCGCGCTGCCCCCCGGCATCGTGCACTTCATGGTGGAACTGGAGACGCTCGACGACGTGGGCCGCGGGCTGGACCGCATGAACGCCGCCGGCATCCCCATCGCCTCCAGCCTCGGCCGCCACACCAACGACCACATGGTCTCCTTCTATGCCCAGGCCCCTGGCGGATTCCAGGTCGAGTACGGCTGGGACGGCCTGATCGTCGACCCCGACACCTGGGTCGCCAAGGAGATCACCGCCGACAGCTTCTGGGGCCACCACTGGAACGGCTGACCACCCGTCAGCCGGAGGCAGCCTGCTTCCGGGAGGCCTGCACCGCACAGCCCCAAACCGACCGCAAAGGAACCCGCACCCCATGCCGATCGATGTCGAGAAGGTGATCTCTGCCCCGCCCGTCCGGGCCGCCGCGGCCTGGGACGACCGCGAGGTGCGGTTGTACCACCTGGCGCTTGGCGCGGGAGTCCCCGAAACCGACCCGGCCGAACTGCGCTACGTCTACGAAGGGCACGAGAGGGGCCTGCACGTGCTGCCCACCTTCGGTGTGGTGGCCGGTGGCAGCGGGGGAGTGGGGTTCCAGGTCTTCGACCTGCCGGGAGTGGACATCGACCTGAGCGCGGTGCTGCACGGCGGTCAGGAGATCACGGTGCACCGTCCGCTGCCCGCCGCCGCGCGGGGGACCACCGTCACCCGGGTGCCGGCGGTGTACGACAAGGGCAAGGCCGCTGTCATCGTGCAGGAGTCCACCCTCCTCGGGGAGGACGGCGAGCTGCTGATCACCCAGCGCAACCAGATCTTCGTACGCGGCGAGGGCGGCTTCGGAGGGGACCGCGGCCCCTCCGAACGCCTTCCCACGCCGGAGCGGGAGCCCGACGTGGTGCTCGAGTTCCCGACGCTCCGGCAGCAGGCGCTGCTCTACCGGCTCGCCGGGGACTGGAACCCGCTGCACGCCGACCCCGCCACTGCCCGCCTCACGGGCTACGACCGGCCCATCCTGCACGGGCTGTGCTCATTCGGGATGGCGGTCAAGGCCGTCACCGACCGCCTGCTGGACGGCGACGCCGCCCGCGTCACGGGCTGCCGCACGCGCTTCGCCGGGGTGTTCTTCCCCGGTGAGACTCTGCGGAGACGCATATGGGAGACCGGCGACTGCTACCGGCTGACGGCCACGGCCGCGGACCGCGACGACGCACCGGTCCTCACCGACGCCCGAGTCACCGCTCGCTGAACCCCCGCCGAACCCCCGCCGAACCAGAAGGGACCGCACACCCATGAGCACTGAGTGGGACCACACCTACGACGTCGTGGTGGTCGGCTCCGGCGCCGCCGGGATGGCCGCGGCCATCACCGCCCGGTTGCGGGGGCTGACCGCCCTCGTGGTGGAGAAGACCGAAGTCTACGGCGGTACGACCGCCCTCTCCGGCGGCGCGATCTGGGTGCCGGACAACTTCCACCTGGCCGCCGCCGGGCTCGCGGACACCCCCGAGAAGGCCCGCGCCTATCTGGACGCCACCGTCGGCGACCGGGTCCCCGCCGCCCGCAAGGAGGCCTACCTCAAGCACGGACCGCAAATGGTAAGGGAGTTCCACGACCGGACGGCCGTGAAGTTCGTCTACACCCCCGGCTACTCCGACTACTTTCCGGAAGAACTCGGCGGCTTCCCGCAGGGCCGCTCCGTCGAACCGCAGATCTTCGACTTCAAGAAGCTGCCGCCCGAGCAGCGCGCCGGCATGCGCCGGGCCGGGCTCCCCACCTACGGGCTCACCATCACGTCCAAGGACTTCCGCCACCTGAACATGGTCGGGCGTACCTGGGCCGGCAAGCGGACGTCGGCCAAGGTCGGCGCTCGCGGGGTCACGGCCCTGCTCCGCGGCCGGAAGCTGCTCTCCCTCGGTGAGGCACTGATCGCCCGGATGCGGTACTCCCTGGGGAACCTCGGAGGCGAGCTGTGGCTGTCCGCCCCGCTGACCGGCCTCGTGGAGGAGAACGGCCGGATCGCCGGTATCCGTGTCACCCACCACGGCCGGGAGCTCGCCATCCGCGCGACCGGTGGCGTCGTCCTTGCCTCCGGCGGCTTCTCGCACAACCAGCGACTGCGCGAGAAGTACCTGCCGGCGCCGACCTCTGCCGAATGGAGCGCCGCCGCAGAGGGGCAGACCGGCGACGGCCTGGAGGCGTGCGTCGGCGTGGGCGCCGCGGTCGATCTGATGGACCGGGTGTGGGGAGCGCCGTCCACGGTGCTGCCCGGAGGCAAACCGTTCTTCCTCGTCGCCGACCGCGGCATCCCCGGGATGCTGATCGTCAACTCGGCGGGCGAGCGCTACGCCAACGAAGCGGCCCCGTACCACCAGTTCGTCGACGCGATGTACGCGAACCACACCCCCGAGGCGCCCACAGTTCCGTCCTGGCTGATCCTCGACGCGGCGTCCAAAGCGCGTTACGTCTTCCTGGGGCTCTTCCCGGGACAGCCGTTCCCGAAGAAGTGGATCGACAGCGGCTTCGTCAGGAGAGCACCCACCCTCGACGCGCTCGCGGCGCGTACGGGCCTGCCCGCCGACCGGTTGCGCGCCACCATAGAGCGCTTCAACGGCTTCGCGCACCATGGGCACGACGAGGACTTCCGGCGTGGAGAGAGCGTCTACGACCGCTACTACGGGGACCCCACCCTGCCCAACCCCAACCTGGCCCCGCTGCGGAAGGCGCCCTTCTACGCCGTGCGGATCCAGCCCGGAGACATCGGCACCAAAGGCGGCCCGGTCACCGACGCCACGGCCCGGGTGCTGCGTGAGGACGGCTCTGCCATCGAGGGGTTGTACGCGTCCGGCAACGCCTCCGCCGCGGTGATGGGCGACACGTATCCCGGACCCGGTGCGACCATCGGCCCTGCCATGACCTTCAGTTGGATCGCGGCCAGCCACATCGCCGACTCCCTTGCCGCCCGCTGACCGGACAACGGCAAGGACTTCACTGCCAAGGAATTCACTACGACGGGAGCACAGAGTGCTGAGTCTTCACGACAGGACGGTTGTCGTCACGGGTGGCGCGAGAGGACTCGGGATGGCGGCAGGCCGGGCCGCCGCTGAGGCCGGCGCGCGCGTGATCCTTACCGATGTGCTGGAGGAGGGCCGCACCGTCGCCGAGGAGCTCGGACACGACGTCCGCTTCATCCGGCACGACGTCACCTCCGAGGAGGGGTGGAGGCGCGTCGTGGCCTTCGCGGTCGACGAGTTCGGCGGAGTCGACGGGCTGGTCAACAACGCGGGAATCTCGGGTGGTTCCCACCCCCTGGAGGAGCAGTCGGTCGACGCCTTCCGCCGAGTGGTCGACATCAACCTGACCGGCGTCTTCATCGGCATGCGCACCGTGATCCCGGTGATGAAGCAGAACGGCGGCGGCTCCATCGTCAACATGTCCTCCGCCGCGGGCCTCATGGGTCTGCCACTGACCGCAGGTTACGGAGCGGCCAAGTGGGGCGTAAGGGGACTCACGAAGGTGAGCGCGGTGGAACTCGGAACCGCCGGGATCCGGGTCAACTCCGTCCACCCCGGCATGGTCTACACCCCGATGACCGCCGGTGTCGGAATCCGGCAGGGGGACGGCAACTTCCCCGGCGTCCCCATGGCGAGGGTCGGCGAGGCGCTCGAAGTCGCCGACGTGGTCACCTTTCTTCTCTCGGACGCCGCCTCCTACATCACCGGAGCGGAACTGGCCGTCGACGGTGGCTGGACCGCCGGGCCGGTGCTCGCCGAGCAGACCCGGCACCAACCCCTCCGACAACAGGGAGAACACCCATGAACCGCTTCGAAGGACGACGGGTACTGGTCACCGGCGCCGGATCGGGCATCGGCCGGGCGACCGTGCTGAGGCTCCTCGACGAAGGAGCGGCGGTCGTCGCCGCCGACGTGTCGGACACCGGCCTCGAGGAGACGTCCACCCTGGGCGGACGGGCGGACCGCCTGCACACCCAACTGATCGACGTGTCGGACGAGTCGGCCGTGTGCAAGGGAGTCGCCGCGGCCGTGTCGGCCCTCGGAGGAGGCCTGGACGTCCTGGTCAACGCGGCCGGCATCCTGCGATCCGCGCGCACCGAGAAGATGAGCCTGGACTTCTGGAACAGCGTGCTCGCCGTCAACCTCACCGGCACGTTCCTGACGACCCGCGAGGCACTGCCCGCGCTGCTGGCAAGCGACGGCGGCGTCGTGGTCAACTTCAGCTCGACGTCGGCATCGTTCGCGCACCCCTACATGGCCGCCTACGCCGCCACGAAGGGCGGCATCCAGTCCTTCACCCACGCGATCGCGAGCGAGTACGCTCGGCGGGGACTGCGTGCCGTGTGCGTGGCGCCCGGCAGCATCGCCAGCGGCATGACCACGAACCCCGGACTCCCGGCGGACGCCGACATGAGTCTGTTCGTCAAACTGGCCCCGGCCCTCACAGAGGGATTCGCCGACCCGTCGGCCGTCGCCGGCGTCGTCGCCATGCTGGCCTCGGACGATGGTGCCTTCATCACCGGCACCGAGCTCCGCATCGACGGCGGCACGCACATGTGAACGGGTGCTGTCGGGGCGGTCGCCCTCACCGCCCTGGTGACCGCTTGTCGGCGGTCACCGGGGCAGGGTGTCAGAAGCCGCCGCGGTGCCAAGGGCACTCCTCGATCGACAACCGCCGGCTGTTCTCGCCACCCGTGGCTGCTCCACGAGGGCCCGTCAGCGTTCCGCGGGGATGGCCTGTTGACCGGCGAGGGCGATGGCCGGCCTACTTTCTCTTCGGTGGGTCCTTCCTCGCGCAGACAGGCGATGTCGGAGCCGAAGGGGTCGTAGTACTCGTTGCCGAGTACTACGGGTGCTGGGGAGGGCGGCCAGCTGGCGCAGAAGCTTCCGGTAGTCGAGTGCGAACCGGGTGAGGCGGCTCTGGAAGAACGCCGTGGACGCCCCGTCGTCGCAGGTGGGGGAGGCCGAGCAGAGCTTGACCAGGTCGGCCCGGAGCACGTCGTTGGCTCCGACACCGACCATGACGACGGACGCTTTGGCAGCCCGCTGTGCCTGGGCGAACCGGGGCGGGGCGACCTGGCCGCCGAGGATCTGCACACCGAGGATGCCGTCGCGGATCGTGGCGCCGGCGCTGGCGAGGTTGAGCACGCGCCAGTCGTTGGCCCGGGCCAGTATCCGCGGGTAGGAGTCGGCACTGGGTCGGCAGGCCGTGTCCAGGGGGCGAGGGTCGGGCAGGAGCCGGTTGCCGGTGCCGGCGGCGGTCGAGTCGCCCAGGGCCACCGCCCGCACGTCGCCCAGGACCGGGCCCTTGGCCCTGGGCACCGGGGACAAGGGGCTGTCGCCGACCAGGTCCCGCAGCGAGTTCACGTTGCGCAGGGCCCGGGGGGTGTCCGAGGCCGGCAGGTAGAACCCGACGGCGTTGACCGCGGTCACCAGCGCGACACCGCCAGTAGTACGAGGACGGTCCGCCGGGCCGGCATGCGGCGCAGGCCCGCCCACGCGCACTGTCTGACCGGCCGCCGACACGGTCTGCAGCGGTGTGATCCGCACTGCCGGCCAGACCGCGGCCAGTGACAGGGCCGAGAGCACGAGAAGGTACACCGTGGCGACGACCGCCCGATGCCGTACTCCGCGGGAAGCGCGTGGTGCTGTCCGTCGACGCCGCCACCTCAGCACTGCGGATCACCCCCGCCCGCCGGCCTGCCGACCAGGCCCCACACGGGCCTCGAACCGGGTACGGCAGGACACACGTCGCGCACGGCTGCCGAACGTCACCCCTTGGGCCGGCCGGAGGACAAGGCGACAGTGAGCATCTCTCGAAGCAGAGCTCTGGTCCGTCGAAGCCTGCGTCGAAGCCCGCGCCAACGACATCGCGCTGGAGATCGCCCACCGGGTGTACGAAACCAACGGCGCCCGCTCCACGGCCACCCGCGTCGGCCTGGACATCTTCTGGCGCAGCCGCCGCCCCCCTACCCTCCACGACCCCGTCGCCCGCAAGCGCGCCGAAGTCGGTGCCCACCTGTTGCGCGACGAGATTCCCGCGCTCAGCTGGTACTCGTAGCGGACCCGCCGGCCGTGACCGTGTTCCCCGGCGGCCAGGGAAGGCTCATCGTGATCGCTCGACCCCTTTTCGTTCCGGAGGGCGCCACGGTGCGCGATCCTGGAGTCATGGAGATTGAGGTCTTGGTCGTGCCCGGCTGCCCGAACCAGCAGCGTGCCGAGGAGCTGCTGCGGCAGGCACTGGACGACGCGTGGCTGGCCGGCACCGGATTCACCACGCGGATGATCTCCGGCCCTGCTGACAAAGAGGATCTCGTCAGGGACGGCCGGTCATGATGCGCGCAGTGTGGAACGGCACCGTACTCGCAAAAGCCGAGCGGACCGTCGTGGTGGAGGGCAACCACTACTTCCCGCCCGAGTCGCTCCACCGCGGACACTTCACCGAGAGCCGGGCCCGGTCATGGTGCTTCTGGAAGGGCCTCGCCCGCTACTACACGGTCACCGCCGGCGGGCGGACCAATCCGAACGCCGCTTGGTACTACCCGCACCCCAGCCCGCTGGCTCGGAAGATCAAGGGCCATGTCGCGTTCGGGAACGGCGTCCTGATCGAGGAAGCCGCACCACAGGAGAAGCGGTGAGCGCCCGCGCGCTGCGGGGCGCGGCCTGGGCCGCCGGTGTGGGCGGTTCACTGGCCGCCGCCTGGCTGGGACTGGTGACCGGCGCCGTTCCCGTCGATGTCGGCGTGGGCCGCCGGACGTGGCCGCTGGGCCCGCAGAGTCTCGACATCGCGGCCCCGCGGGACACGGTGTTCGACGTGGTGGCCCACCCGTACCTGGGCCGCACGCCGCGAGCCGTGCGCGAGAAGCTGAACGTCCTGGAGCGGGGCGGTGACCTGGTGCTGGCCGAGCACTTCACGCCGGTCGCGGGCGGGCGGCTGAGGGCGGTGACGGTGGAGACGGTGCGTTTCACCCGGCCCGAGCGGATCGACTTCCGGCTGGTGCGCGGCCCGGTGCCGCAGGTGACCGAGTCCTTCGTCCTTGAGGAGACCGGGGCGGGGACACGGCTGGTCTACGAGGGTGAGATGGGTACCGACCTGTGGCGGGCCGGGCAGTGGTGGGGCAGGGTGGTGGCCGCCCGCTGGGAGGCCGCGGTCGCCGCCTCCCTCGCGTCGGTCAAGGCCGAGGCCGAACGCCGTGCCGCGCCCCGCCCGTGAACGCGCGGCCGGTTCCGTCGGCACGCGGCCGGTTCGGTGAATCCGGGGCCGGTTCGGTGAGCGCGCTTACAGTTCCGGCCGTCCCCGGGGCCGTAACGTCGCGCACATGGTGCTCCGACTCGTGCTCGGCGTGGTCTTCACGGCGATGGCCGTCGGCCAGCTCGCCTCCGCCGCCGACATGCCGGCCGTTCTCGGCGCGTACGGTCTGGTGCACGGTGCCCCGGCGGCCTGGCTCGCGGCGGGTCTGATCGCCGGTGAGCTGGTGTGCGGGGTGTGGTTTCTCGCCCGCCCCCGCTCGCTCGCCATGGTGCCGGTGTGGATGTACTCGGCCGTGTCGCTGGTGTGGAGCGGGCTGGCCGTGCAGGCGTTCGCGCGTGGGCTGACGGTGGACAACTGCGGCTGCTTCGGGAACCACCTCACCCAACGGCTGAGCTGGTTCGTCCTCCTCCAGGACGCCCTCACCCTCGTGTACGCCGTTGTCCTGGTGCGCGCGGCTCGCAAGGCCCGCGTGAGTCCACTGCCTCGCCGTGTCCGTGACCGGCCACGGTCCGCTTCCCCCTGACCTGATGGTGACTGCCCCCCGTGAGAGGAGTTTCGCGATGACCCAGGCGCCAACGCCCAGGCGCAAGGTGGACCGGGACGAGGTGTTCCTGGAGTTCACCAAGTCGATCTGCCCACTGTGCAAGACGCCCGTCGACGCGCAGGTCAACATCCGCGACGACAAGGTGTACCTGCGCAAGCGCTGCCGTGATCACGGCGAGTTCGAGGCGCTGGTGTACGCAGACGCTCAGGAGTACCTCGCCTCGGCGCGGTTCAACAAGCCCGGCACCCTTCCCCTCACGTTCCAGACGGAGGTACGGGACGGCTGCCCGTCCGACTGCGGACTGTGCCCGGAGCACAAGCAGCACGCCTGCCTGGGGATCATCGAGGTGAACACGGGCTGCAACCTGGACTGCCCGATCTGCTTCGCGGACTCCGGCCACCACAGCGACGGCTACTCGATCACTCATGAGCAGTGCGCACGGATGCTGGACGCCTTCGTGGAGTCCGAGGGTGAGGCGGAGGTGGTGATGTTCTCCGGCGGTGAACCCACCATCCACAAGCACATCCTCGACTTCGTCGACCTCGCCCAGGCCCGCCCGATCAAGACGGTCAACCTCAACACCAACGGTATCCGCCTGGCCACCGACAGAAACTTCGTCGCCGAACTCGGCAAGCGCAACCAGGTCCCGGGCCGCTCCGTGAACGTCTACCTCCAGTTCGACGGCTTCGACGAGCGCACCCACCTGGAGATCCGCGGCCGGGACCTGCGCACGTTCAAGCAGCGCGCGCTGGACAACTGCGCGGAGACCGGCCTGACCGTCACCCTCGTCGCCGCCGTCGAACGCGGGCTGAACGAGCACGAGCTCGGCGCGATCATCGAGTACGGCATCGACCACCCCGCCGTCCGGTCCGTGGCGTTCCAGCCGGTCACCCACTCCGGCCGCCACGTCGAGTTCGACCCCCTGCAGCGGCTCACCAACCCCGACGTGATCCGGCTGATCAACGCCCAGCGCCCCCAGTGGTTCCAGAAGGGCGACTTCTTCCCCGTGCCGTGTTGCTTCCCGACCTGCCGCTCCATCACCTACCTGCTGGTGGACGGCGAACCGGGCAACCGCACGGTCGTCCCGATCCCGCGGCTGCTGAACGTGGAGGACCACCTCGACTACGTCACCAACCGCGTGCTGCCCGACACCGGGATCCGCGAGGCCCTGGAGAAGCTGTGGTCGGCCTCCGCGTTCATGGGCACAGCCACGACCGAGGAGCAGCTGCGGACCACCGCCGAAGCGCTGGACTGCGCGTCCGCGTGCGGGATCGACATGCCCGAGGTGGTGAAGGACCTGGACGACAAGGCGTTCATGATCGTGGTCCAGGACTTCCAGGACCCGTACACCCTCAACGTCAAGCAGCTGATGAAGTGCTGCGTCGAGGAGATCACACCCGACGGCCGCCTCATCCCGTTCTGCGCCTACAACTCCGTCGGCTACCGCGAGCAGGTCCGTGCCGAGATGTCCGGCGTCCCCGTCGCCCAGGTGGCCCCGAACGCACTGCCCCTGGCCGACCGGCTCACCACGACACCGTACGGCTCGAAGACCGCCACCGGCACCACCGGCCCGGAGCGCGCCGCGGCGGAGGGCACGCGATGACCGACGGGAACAGGCCGCCGTCCGGCCGACCCGGCAGCGACCTGAAGGCCTGCTGCGCCGCCGCCTACTCCTCGGACGTCGTCGCCCTGCTCCTCGGCGACTCCTACCATCCCGGCGGCACCACGCTGACCCGGCGCCTGGCCGACGGCCTGGACCTGGGTGAGGGCCGCCGGGTACTCGATGTCGCCTCGGGCCGAGGAACCACCGCCCTGCTGCTCGTCGGCACGTACGGTGCCCAGGTCGACGGTGTGGACTACTCGGCGGCCAACAACGTCCTCGCCCGGGGCGCCGCCCAGGCCGCCCGACTCGCCGGGCAGGCCGTCTTCACCACCGGGGACGCCGAACAGCTGCCCTACCCGGAGGGAACCTTCGACGCGGTGGTGTGCGAGTGCGCCCTGTGCGTCTTCCCCGACAAGCACCGGGCCGCCACCGAGTTCGCCCGGGTCCTGAAACCCGGAGGCCGCCTCGGCATCACCGACGTCACCGCCGCCCCCGACCGGCTCCCGCCCGAACTCACCGGCCTGGCCGCACGGATCGCCTGCGTCGCCGATGCCCGCACGCTCACCGAGTACTCCGACATCCTGGCCGCCGTCGGACTGCGCACCGTGCGCACCGAGCGGCACGACCACGCCATGACCCGCATGATCGACCAGATCGAGGCCCGGCTGAAGCTTCTGCGGATCACCACACCCACCCGGCTCACCGAGGCCGGAGTGGACCTGGACACCGCACCTGCCGTCCTCGCCGCCGCCCGCGCGGCCGTTGCGGACGGCGTGCTCGGCTACGCGCTCCTGATCGCCGAGAAAACTTCCTGACGGCCGCACGAACGGCAAAGAGAGGAGCCCACCATCATGGCAACCACCGTGCACGCCTGGATGTCGGTGTCCCGTCCGGTGATGGACACCGCGGTGATCACCATGATCGTGGGCCTCCTCGGCTCCACCAACGCCTTCGCCGGCTGGCTGACCCACCTGGGCATCGCCCTGCTGGCCGGCACCGGCTTCGGCGTCCTGCTCGGCGGGTTCGCCCGGAAGGCGGCACCCGCCGTCGTCCTCGGGCTCGCCTACGGCGCCGTGTGGTGGTGCTCGGCGCGCTGTGGGTCATGCCCGCGAACATGGGCATGCCGGTCTTCGAGTGGAATCCCGTCACCTCCTCCAGCCTCGGCGCCCACCTGGTGTTCGGGCTGCTCGCCGGCCTGGCCTTCTCACGCATCGCCCAGGTGACGGGCAAGCGCGCCACGGCCGCGTCGCCTGGTACTTCGCGGGCGACTCCCTCAAACAGGTGCCGGACGGATACACCGACGTCACGGGCAAACCCTTCCTCGCACCGATCTGGGGGCTCGAACTGGGCAACGCCGACTGCTTCAACGCCTCCAACCCGGACTATCAGGGAGATCACAACCGGGCACGGCACCAGACCACCCCGGACGTCGTCGGCTACGCGGAGGACGCCCGGGCCGCTGACATGCCCTCGGGGTGGTTCCTTCCGAACGACGGATACGGCTGCGGTTACACCGATCTGCCCGCCACCGCCTCCCAGCTCAAGGCCAAGGGCTTCAAGACCGGACTGTGGACCTCCACCGGTCTCGACAACATCGGCTGGGAGGTCGCAACGGCCGGTTCCCGCGCGGTGAAGACCGACGTTGCCTGGATCGGCGGCGGCTACAAGAACGCCTTCGCCGGCGTGCAACAGGCGGTGGAGGGCATCGAGAACAACTCCGACGCGCGCCGCTTCGTCTGGACCGTCGACGGCTGGGCCGGCACCCAGCGCAACGCCGTCGTCTGGACCGGGGACACCAGCGGCAGTTGGGACGCCATGCGCTGGCACGTCCCCGCGATAACCGGTGCCGGCCTGTCCGCGCTCAACTACGCGACCGGTGACGTGAACGGCATCTTCGGCGGGAGTCCCCAGACGTATGTACGCGACCTTCAGTGGAAGACGTTCACCCCGGCGTTCATGACGATGTCCGGCTGGGGTGCCACCAACCCCCGGGCCGGCTACCAGGACAAGCAGCCCTGGCGGTTCTCCGAGCCGTACCTGTCGATCAACCGCAAGTACCAAAAACTGAAGATGCGGCTGATGTCATACCTGTACACCATGAGTCGCGTCGCCGCCGAGTCCGGCGTGCCCTCGACCAGAGCCATGGTGCTCGAGTACCCGAACGACCCGGTTTCCCGCGGCAACCAGACCAGCGGCCAGTTCATGGCGGGCGACTCCTTCCTCGTCGCTCCCGTCGTCAGCGACACCAGCACACGCGACGGCATCTACCTGCCGGCGGGCAGCTGGACCGACTACTGGACGGGCAAGGTCTACAACGGCCCCGGCTGGCTCAACGGATACGCGGCCCCGCTCGACACCTTGCCGCTGTTCGTCAAGGCGGGCGCGATCGTACCCATGTGGCCGCAGATGAACCACAGCGGTGAGAAACCCGTATCCACGCTCACCTACGACATCCATCCGCGCGGCACATCGGCGTTCAACCTGTACGAGGACGACGGGCGGACCCGCGCCTACAAGTCCGGTGCCTACGCCCGCCAGCGGGTCGACGTCGCCGCTCCCACCTCCGGCACCGGCGACGTCACCATCTCCGTGGGTGCCAGCAGCGGCAGCTACACGGGCAAGCCCGCATCGCGCGACTACGAGTTCACCGTTCACACCGCGAGCAGGCCCGCTTCGGTCACACGGGGCTCGGCCACGCTCACCGCGTTGCGCGGCAAGGCGGCGTACGACTCCGCGACCACCGGTTGGTTCTACGACCCGGCCGACCGTGCCGGGACCCTCTGGATCAAGGCGGGCGACGCATCCGGGGCCTTCACGGTCACCGCGACACGGGTCGGCATCCCAGCCGGTTCGCCGGTCGGCGGCTCGGCGAGTGGCCCTATCGACCGGTCCGCCTGGGCGCCGGTCCATGTCGACAGCCAGGAGACCGCCGCCGAGGACGGCGCCGCCGGCAACGCCTTCGACGGCGACACGTCCACCATCTGGCACAGCCAGTGGTCGAGCGGAGACTCCACCCTTCCGCATGAGATCCAGATAGACCTCGGCGCGCGGTACGATGTCGACTCGGTGACGCTCCTGTCACGACAGGACGGCGGGGTCAACGGCCGCATCGGACAGTACGAGTTGTACGTCTCCGACAGCACCAGTGCCTGGGGTCCGCCCGTGGCGCGGGCACGTTTGCGGACGTCGCGACTGCCACGAGAGTGGCGTTCACCGCGAAACCCGGCCGCTACCTGAGGCTCAGAGCGCTGACCGAAGCCGGTAACCGAGGCCCGTGGACGAGCTTGGCCGAGCTGAACGCCACTGGGCGTCCGTCCTCCTGACATGCCCCAGAACGGCGTCAGAGGGGGCGCTTCCCCGAGAGCACCAGGCGTCTCCGCGTCGGTTGAACCTTCGCCCCGGCACTGAAGGCGCTCCAGAAACGAGACCCCGGCCTCCATGGGAGACGGCGCTCTCGCCGGCGAGTCGGCGGGCCATGAGGCCGGCCATGGCGAGGTGGATCATGGCTGCCGAGTGGGCGGGGAGAGTTCCGTAGTCGCGGTCAAGGCGGTGGTGGAGCACATCGAGACGACTTCGCCACCGCCTGCCCGCCAGCTCCGCGCTGCATGCCGACCGTCGAGAGACGGCTGTATCCGGCGACGGTGATCAACCTGTGCACGCGCGAAGTCGTGGGCTGGTCGATGGCCGACCACCCCCTGGTCGAGTTGGACATCAGGCAGAGCGTTGGCCGAACCGGTTCCCGCTTCGACGACGCGGCGGCGGCGAGCTTCTTCGTCGTCCTCAAAGCCGAAATCGGCACGACGGTCTGGGAGACGAAGGACAGGCCCCACAGCACGTTCTCCGTTGGACCGCCGAACATTACAACCGGGAGCGGCCTTCTCTCGACCATCGGCTACATCACGCCGTACCAGGCGACGGTCCGCTGCCATCAGTGGCTGGACCTCGCGGCATAAGACGGAAGTGTCGAGACATGTAGGGTCACTTCACTAGCCATCCACACCCTGCTGCTCCACCTGCGGTTACGACCGTTCGGACCCGTTCCAGGGTTCCTACCTTGAACTCAGCTTCATGACAGGCGCTTGACCTGCGCGTATGTAGGCCACGGTTGGGTGGGGGCCTGCATAGCGAGAACGGAGGAGCCGCGAGGAACGGCAGCGGCTGGTTGGGGTGTGGCATTCCGGACTACACGCGGGCGGACATCCGCGGGGCTTCGTCAGGGAGCCTGGGCGCCCGAGACACTGGGATTCTGAGCCCAGGAGAACGGATGCCCTGTGGTCATGAAGGGGTGCCCACCCGAATTCGGGCCGGCCGGCGTTCCGACGGAACGCGATCGTGTAGCGATCCTTGGGCGACGGTGGGCTTGTACCACGGCAGGCCAGGCGTCCCCGCCGTAAGCCGGCCAGCTCGTATGGGCGCTCCTGTCACACTCACCCCCTACGGTCCCCTACATGACACAGCCGACTTCCTCCGGGCCACACGACAATGGCACAACCGAGACCGCGCGGGACTCGCTTCGACTCGAGCGGTTGAGAACGCTGCTGGATACCGTCGCCCCGTCGAAGCCCATGGAATCGTCCCAGAACTCATGCTGCCGTCCCCGCCGGAGGACCGCACGGAGGCTCTCCAACTGGCCGCCCGGTTCAGCCTGAGAGCCGACTTCTCCACTGAGGAGCTGCTCCGGCTGTGGCCGAAGGCCCCCGACCCGGACGGTTTCGCCGAGCACCTGCTCGCTCCGGTGCTACACCGCGAACGCGGCGTCGACCAGCCGCTCGCGTCGTTCGCTCGCCGCAATCCGGTTCATGGGCCGACTCCTCGCTCGTGCTCGCTGGTGGCCCGCGGTCGCGGGGTGCGACCGACTGAGTCGAGCCGCCATTCTCCCCGACACCGACTTGTGCGCATGACCAGGACACTTGACCCGTCTTCTCCGATGCCGCATGGTCGCGCCACCGACTGACCCGTCACGGGAGGCTGTGATGACCACGGGCCGGGAGAACTGGGCCCGCACCGGATCGGCCACTCCGGACCGAGTCGTGGCCCCCGCGTCCACCGAGGACGTCGCGGCCGCGGCCGCGTACGGGAGAGAGGTCCAAGGCGATCGGATCGGGGCACTCGTTCTCCGGGATCGCGGTCACGGAAGGCTTGCAACTGCGGCCGGACCGACTGGCCGGACTGGTCCGCGCCGACACCGGGAGCGGCCTGGTCACGGTGCGGGCCGGGATGCCGCTGCACCGGCTCCCCCGCTTCTCGCCGAGCTCGGACCGGCTCTGGAGATCCTCGGCGACATCGACCGCCAGACCGCGGCCGGCGCGCTGACCACCGGCACCCACGGATCCGGCGAACCGTTCGGCATCCCGGTCAGCCAGGTGCGTGAGCTGGACCTCGTGCCGGCCGACGGCTCGACCACGACCTGCTCCGCCACGCAGCACCGCGACTTGTTCGCCACGGCCAGGGTCTCCCTCGGCGCCCTGGGCGTCATCACCGCCGTCACCCTCCAGTGCGTGCCGCTCCACGCGTTGCGCGACCTGGACCCGGCCGGAGCTGCTGGAGCAGACCCCGGAATCAGCCGTCTCGCGTCCAGGCTCGGCGGATCCCGCGACGTCACCGACCTCGCCCGCCGGGTCTCGGCATCGCCCCGCAGCGTGGGCCGCCGCCAGGGCGAGTACGCCGTCCCGCGCGACACCCTCGTCGACGCTCTGCGCGAACTCGGGTGCCGGGTCGACTCCCACGGCGATGGGGTCTCCTTCTCCTTCGGCGTCCGGTTCGCCGCGGCCGATGACATCTGGCTCTCCCCGGCCCACGAACGCGACGTCGTCCACATCGCGTTTCACCAGTACCACCGGACGCCGCACGAGAGGTGGTTCCAGGTCTGCGAGGACGTCCTCGGCGCAGCGGGCGGTCGGCCGCACCGGGGGAGAACGCACCGGCTGGACGCCGTCGAACTCGCCCCGCGTTCCCCCCGCTTCCAAGACGTCACCGTCCTGCGCGCCCGCCTCGACCCGTCCGGGATGTTCGCCGACCCTGCCTGGACCGCGTCCTCGGCCAGGCCGGCGCCGTCCGATGAACGCGCCGGACCTTCTCCCGCCAACACCAGGTCCTTGAGGCACCACGTGGGACCGCGCACACCGGATCGCGGAGCCGAACCGGAGGCGGAGCCGGAGGGGACTCTGCTGTCCGGTTCCCGGGCCGCGGTCACGGTCGGCAGCCGGCGCCGTCCGCTCGCCCGCTCCTTCGCAGGCCTGCTGACCGGCCCGGTATGCATGCCGGGCCGGTGACGGTGACGTTCGGCCCTTGCGCAGCGCACCCGGAGGTCCGGTCAAGGCGGCGGGAGCCGGTGGTCCCCGGGCGGATGGCGCGGCTCGACCGAGCGCGGCTGACCGTCATCCGGTGGGACGACGGGCAGCCGCTGATCGACCCCGCTGGGGTCACCGATCCGGTGAGACCCGGAGCGAGGGCTCCTCGGGGTGCACACAGTGCCACCGGTGGCCGTCGCCGCTCTCCTCCCCGGCGGGGAAGCCGGTGGAGCAGGCGTCGTCCGCCTTCCAGCAGCGGGTGCTGAACGGGCAGCCGGGCGGCGGGTTGGTCGCCGAGGGCACCGGTCCGTGCAGCACGATCCGCTCGGGCCGCTCCAGCAGGCTCGGCGTCGCCGAGAGCAGGGCCGTGGTGTAGGGGTGACGCGACCGGCCGGCCACCTGGTCGGCCGGGCCCTCCTCCACGACCCGTCCGAGATAGAGAACTGCGATCCGGTCGGCGAGGTAGCGCACCGTCTGGACGTCGTGCGAGATGAACACCATGCCGAGGCCGAGGCGTTCGCGCAGATCCACCAGGAGGTTGAGGATCTGCGCGCGCACCGACACGTCCAGGGCGCTGGTGGGCTCGTCGGCGACGATCAGCTCCGGCTCCAGCGCGAGGGCGCGGGCGATCGCCACGCGCTGGCGCTGGCCCCCGGAGAGCTGTCCGGGCATCGCCTCCAGCGTGTGGGCCGGCAGGCCGACCAGGTCGAGGAGCTCCAGGACGCGTGCCTCACGGGCCTCCCGCGTGCCGCGGCGGTGCACGTCCAGCGGGTCGCGCAGGATGCGGCGCACCGACAGCCGGGGGTTGAGCGCGGTGGACGCGTCCTGGAAGACGACGCCCACGGCGGAGCCGAAGTCCCCGCGCCGTTCGGCCGGGCTCATCGCCCACAGGTCCCGGCCCCGGAAGTGCACGTGTCCCTCGGTGGGGCGCTGCAGTCCGGTGACCACGCGGGCCAGCGTGGACTTGCCGCAGCCCGACTCGCCGACCAGGCCGAGGATCTCACCGCGCCGGACCTCCAGCGAGACCTCCGTCAGGGCGTACACGGAGTCCCGGTGCAGGATGCCGCCGCTGCGGGCCTTGTGCCGTACGTGGATGCCGTCGAGCCGGATCAGCGGGTCCGCGCCGGGGACCCGGGTGTCCTCCGGGATGTGCTGAAGCGTCTTCATCGGGTACTCCCCAGTGGCTGTGCGGACTGCGCGGGCTGCGCCGCGTGCGCCGGGTGGTGGCAGGCGAACCGGTGGTCGTCCGCGCCGGACCGGTCGACGGCGGGCGGGGGCGTGGTGGCGCACAGGTCGGTGGCGGCGGCGCAGCGTGAGACGAACCGGCAGCCCGGGCCGAACGCCTTCGGTGCGGGTACGACACCGCGGATCTGGTGCAGCCGCTCGGCACCCGACTCCAGCGAGACGACCGAGCCGAGCAGCCCCCGGCTGTAGTGATGGGCCGGTGCGGTGAGCAGGGACCGCGTCTCGCCCACCTCGGCGACCTGACCGGCGTACATGACCGCGATCCGGTGGGAGAGATCGCCGACCAGGGCCAGGTCGTGCGAGACCAGGACCATGGCGAAGCCGAGTTCGTCACGCAGCCTCACCAGCAGTTCGACGACCTGCGCCTGCACGGTCACGTCCAGTGCCGTCGTCGGTTCGTCGGCGATGAGCAGGCGCGGGCTGCGGGACAGGGCCATCGCGATCAGCACGCGCTGGCGCTGCCCGCCGGACAGCTCGTGCGGGTAGCTGCGCAGGGTGCGTTCGGGGGAGAGGCCGACCAGTTCGAGGAGCTCGGCGGGGGTGCGGGTGCCGCCGCGGGAGGTGAGCCACTTCAGCTGGGTGCCGATCAGCACGGACGGGTTCAGGGACGACATGGCGTCCTGGTAGACCATGGCGATCTCCGGGCCCATCAGCGCCCGGCGCTCCTTGGGCGTCAGCTTCAGCAGGTCGCGGCCGCGGTAGAGGATCTCGCCCTCGACCTCGGCGTTGCGGGCCAGCAGGCCCATGACCGCGAGGCTGGTGATGGACTTGCCGCAGCCCGACTCGCCGACCAGACCGAGGGTCTCGCCCTCGCGGACGGTGAAGGAGATGCCGTCCACGACACGGGTGTCGCCGTAGCGGTCCGGGAAGCGGATCGTCAGGTCGCGTGCGACCAGCAGGTCCGGCGCGTCGGCCGGCAGCGGCCGTGCGGAGGGCTCGATGCGCGAGAGCCGCTCGGCGAGCTCCGCGAGCGAGGCGTCCACGTCAGCCTTGTCCAGGGCCTTGGCCGCGGACCCGGTGGCGGTGGCGTCGTCGCCGCCGCCGGTGCGCGACTTGTCGGGCGATGCGGCGGCGTCCGTGAGGCCCTCGGACAGGATGTTCAGGGCGAGCACCGTGATCAGCACGCACACGCCGGGGAAGAACGTGGCCCACCAGCCGCCGGACAGCATGATCTGCCGGCCGTAGGCCAGCACGCTGCCCCAGCTCGGGTCGGGGTCCTGCACACCGGCGCCGATGAAGGACAGGCTCGCCTCGAAGATGATCGAGTCGGCCACCATGACCGTCGCGAACACCATGACCGGAGCCATGCAGTTGACGGCCACGTGCCGGGCCACGATGTAGTGGCGCCGGGCCCCGATGACCTTCTCCGCGGCGACGTAGTCCTCGCCGTACTGCTCGAGCACGTTGGCGCGCACGACACGGGCGAGGGAGGGCGAGTAGACGAAGGCGATGGTGAAGATGATGACCGGGATGCTGGGCCCGAAGACGGCGACGAGCACGGCGGCCAGCGCGATCGGCGGGAAGGACATCACGACGTCGAGCGTGCGCATCACCGACTCGTCGGCGAGCTTGCGCGAGGTCGCCGCCAGCGCGCCGAGCACGGAGCCGAGGACCAGGGCGAGCAGGGTCGCGCCGAAACCGATGATCAGGGAGTAGCGGGCGCCGTGCACGACCCGGGCGAAGACGTCGCGGCCCGCCCGGTCGGTGCCGAACCAGTGGTCGCCGCCCGGTGCCAGGGCCGGGGTGCCCGTGGCGAGCGGGTCCTGCGTGAGGAGCGGGGCGAACAGCGCGCCGAGGACGATGACCAGAAGGATGCCGAGGGCGATTCTGGAGGACAGGGGCAGCCGGCGCAGCCGGGCGCCGGGACTGGCGACGAGGCGCCCGGCGAGAGAGCGTGGGGCGAGCATCACACCGTCCTGATACGCGGGTTGACGAGCAGGTAGAGCAGGTCGACGACGACGTTGACCACGAGGAACGCGATGGCGATGGTGATGACGGTGCCCTGCACGAGGGCGACGTCGCCGCCGGTGACGCCTTCGAGGATCAGCTTGCCCATGCCGGGCAGGTCGAAGATCGCCTCGATGACGACGGCACCGCTGAGCAGGTAGCCGACCTTGACGCCGAGCACGGTCAGCGGGGTGACCAGGGCGTTGCGCAGCACCGACCGGATGATGAGGGACGGCGGCAGGCCGCTGCCCTTGGCGGTGCGGACGTAGTCGCGGTCGAGTTCGGTGACCATCGCGGTGCGGATGAGGCGGGCCAGGGAGGCCGCGACCGGCAGCGCCAGGGAGAACGCGGGCAGCGCGAGGGAGTGCAGCCAGCCGGTGAACGAGTCCGCCGGGTTGACGTAGCCGCCGGTCGGGAAGAGCGGAGTGTTCAGCGCGAACTGCTGGATGAGCAGGATGCCGAGCCAGAACGAGGGCAGGGCGATCCCCGCCATCGACACGACCCGGAAGACCTGGTCGGGCCAGCGGTCGCGGTACATGGCGCTGGTGACACCGAGGACCAGGGCGAGCACGATGGCCAGCGCGAGACCGAGCAGGGTGAGCTGCAGCGTCAGCGGGAAGGCGGTGGCGATGCGGTCGGTGACCGGCTGACTGGGCGGCACGGTGACACCAAGGTTGCCCTGGACGAGATCACCGAGGAAGGCGAAGTACCGCACCGGGAGGGGGTCGTTGAGGCCGTGCGCCTCCTCGAAGGCGGCTCGCGCCGCAGGGCTCGCGCTGTCCCCGAGCGCGTTGTACGCGGGGTCGACCGGGGAGAACTGCAGCACCACGAAGACCAGTAGCGCGATGCCGAGAATCATCACCGGCATCATCGCGACGCGGCGCAGCGCGAGCCGGAGGAATGCAACCATCGTTGAGGTTCCTAGAGGTTGGGGGCCGGGGGGGGCGGCCCCCCCGATCAGCGAGTGGGGCGCGGGGGGCGCGCGTAGTTAGGGTGAGGCGCTCGGAGAGGAGGGGCGAAGATGAGAGGACAGGGCC